>CAZCXQ010000105.1:0-5344 GCA_964502655.1 uncultured Sphingorhabdus sp. | reverse complement strand
GCAGTCATGGGAAAATACGTACTACCACTGGATGGAAAATATCCAGCCATGGTGCGTGTCGCGCCAATTATGGTGGGGGCACCAGATCCCCGCTTGGTTTGATGCGGATGGCAAATGCTATGTCGCAGAGACCGAGGAAGCTGCGCAAGCGCTTGCCGGAACAGACATTGAATTAACGCGCGATCCGGACGTGCTTGACACATGGTTCTCATCCGCGCTTTGGCCATTTGGCACATTGGGTTGGCCTGACCAGACGAGCGAACTCGACCGCCATTATCCCAATGATGTGCTCGTGTCCGGTTTCGACATATTGTTCTTCTGGGATGCACGCATGGCGATGCAGGGCATTCACTTCATGAAAGAAGTGCCGTGGAAGACGCTGTATCTGCACGGCCTCGTCCGCGCCGCAGACGGCAGCAAAATGTCGAAGTCCAAGGGCAATACCGTCGATCCGCTTGGCCTGATCGACCAATATGGTGCCGATGCTTTGCGCTTCTTCATGGCCGCCATGGAAAGCCAGGGCCGCGACATCAAAATGGATGAAAGCCGCGTCGCCGGCTATCGCAACTTTGCGACCAAGCTTTGGAATGCGGCACGCTTTGCCCAGTCCAGCGGCATCGGCGGATCGCACAGCATCCACGCCCCCAAAGCCGAGCTCGCGGTCAACCGCTGGATTATCGGCGAGGTCGTTGGCACTGTCGAGAAGCTGAACAAGGCCTTCGCTGAATTCCGCTTCGATGGCATGGCGGATGTGATTTATCACATGGTCTTTGACCAGTTCTGCGATTGGTATCTCGAACTTATCAAGCCCGCTTTTGTCGATGGTGAAAAGGGCGAGATGGATGCTGAATCCATGATCGTCGCGGGCTGGGTGCTCGACCAAATTTTGGTCATGCTGCATCCATTCATGCCGTTTATCACCGAAGAATTGTGGCACGCATTGGGTGATCGCCCCTATGACATCATCCATGCCAAATGGCCCGAGCCGAACGCAACCGTTGACGCAGACGCCGTTCGTGAAATCGACTGGGTGATTGACACAATCAGCAAGACGCGTTCGTTTAAGGCCGAGCTGAACATCCCGCCCGGCGCACGTTTGACCGCGAATATCGCCGACCCGCAGCCATCCACCATCGCAATCATCGAACGCCAAGCCGCGGCATTGTCGCGCTTGGGCCGCATTGACAGCTTTGCTTTTACGCCTGTCGAGACCAACAATATCGCGCAGATCGTGGTCGGTGGCGATACGGTCGTCTATGCGCTCGACGGCATCATCGATCTCGATGCCGAACGCAGCCGCATCACCAAGGCGATCGAAGCTGCGGCCAAGGAACGTGATGCGCTTGCAGGGCGTTTGTCCAACGCGGCCTTTGTTGAAAAGGCAAAGCCCGAGGCCGTGGAAAAGGCACGCGCCGATCATGCGGAAAAGGCTGCCGAGGCCGAGCGGCTGACGGCGGCACTGGCACGATTGGGGTGAGCGGCGCACCCGCGCATCAACGCGACCTGACGGTTGGTCCGGTTGCCAAAACATTGTTCTTGTTTGCGCTGCCGTCGCTTGGCGTGAACATTCTCCAGTCGATTAACAATTCGGTCAATTCGGTTTGGATCGGAAAGTTTCTGGGCGAAGAGGCGCTGGCGGCGTCGGCGAACGCCGGGCTCATCATGTTCTTGATGTTCTCCACATTGTTCGGTTTCACCATGGCGACAACCATATTGATCGGCCAGAATATGGGCCGCCGCGATATTGAATCTGTGCGCCGGATCATGGGAACCGCAACCACCGTCTTTTTCGCCGCGGGCTTATTGTTCGCGGCGGCAGGCTGGATTTTTGCGCCGCACATGCTGCGGCTGATGTCGACGCCTGAGACGGTCTATCCGCTCGCGCTTGCCTATCTGCGCGTGATTTTCCTAACGATGCCCACGTCATTTGTCATGGTGCTGATCTCATCATCGCTGCGCGGCGTTGGCGATTCCGTCACGCCATTTTGGAATACGGTCTTGAATGTCGTGCTCGACATCATCCTCAATCCGGTCTTTATTCTTGGCTTTGGTCCAATTCCCGCAATGGGTATCGCCGGCTCTGCTTTGGCGACAATCGTTGCCGGAATCATCAGCCTCGGCCTGCTGATGCGCAAGGTCTATGCGCTTGACCTGACCATTCGTCTGCGCGGGGCCGAGCTTACATGGCTGCGCCCTGACGCCCGCTTTCTGAAACCGATAGCGCGTATGGGCCTGCCCATGGGCTTGTCGATGATTATCATGTCGGGCTCTGCCGTGGTCATGATCGGGCTCGTGAATCGCGAAGGCGTGGACACCACGGCTGCATTCGGCGTGATGAACCAGCTGTGGAGCTATGTGCAAATGCCCGCCGTGGCTGTGGGCGGCGCGGTCAGCGCCATGGTCGCGCAAAATATCGGGGCGAACAAATGGGACCGCGTCGGTCGCATCGTTTGGTCGGGCATCGGCATCAACTTGCTGATGTCGGGCGTTCTGATATTGCTGATGACCTTATTTGCAACGCCGTTGCTTCAGCTGTTCCTGCCCATCGGCAGTCCAGCGATCGATATCGCGATCCACATCAACCATATCATTGGCTGGAGCTTTATATTGATGGGTGTGTCGGTCGTTGTGACCTTCGCGGTGCGGGCAAATGGCGCTGTGGTCGCGCCGTTGCTTATCCTGATATTCAGCGCCGTTATCGTCCGCTTCACTATCGGATTTACCCTTCATGACCGATTTGGTGCGGACGCCATTTGGGCTGCCTTCATCGCGACATCCATCGCCTCTTGTGTGTTGTCGATCGCTTATTATCTGAACGGTAGCTGGAAAAAGGCGAAGGCGATGCCGACAATGAATGCGTCCCCCTTACAAACGGCACCGGAATAACATGGCTGTTCTACACACGCAGAATATTGGCACGTTGGCATTGGCCCAGCGACCGCTGCGTCTTCTGATCACACTCTGCGCGTTTCTGTTGGCGCTAATGTTGGCCTTTGGCGGGGCATATGCCCAGACGCCCGCCAACGCATCGCCGCAAAATGTGCGCGCATCGATAGATATAGAAACCAATCGCCCCGCGCCCGGCGATATGGTCACGGTTGCCATCGTCATGGACCCTAAACCGGGCTGGCATGATTATTGGGTAAACCCCGGCGATGCAGGCACACCGCTTGAACTCGAATGGCAAATGCCAAATGGAGTGACAGCCGGACCGGTGCGTGCGCCGGTGCCCGAGACGTTAATCGTCAGCGGGTTTATGAACCATATCTACAAGGCAAAGCATGCCTTTCTGGTGGATGTCAAAATACCCAAAGACGCACAGCCGGGCCAAAGCCTGAACATCAAAGTGGATGCCCGCTGGTCGGCTTGCTCGGACTTGGTTTGCATTCCGGAGAATACGACATTGTCCGTACCGTTGACGATCGGGTCGGGCAAAATATCCAATGCTGACCGCGCGCGCTTTGACGCATGGCGCAGCGCCCTGCCGGTGCCGCTTGACCGTTCGGCGCTGTACCAAATTGACGGCAAGCGGATTGATATCGCTATCCCCTATCCGCGCAGTGCCAAGGCCGAACGCGTCTGGTTCTTTGCGCAGACTGACAAACTGTTTCGCTATGCAGCACCGCAAAGCGCGCGCAGGGTCGGCGACTGGCTGGTGGTCAGCGGCGAGGTGAAAGAGGGCTTTGACGGCCAAATTGACGGCCTGTTACGCTTCAATGACGCGCAGGGGCTTGAAGTGCGCGCCATGCCGGGCGCGGTGCCATCGGGCGGCGATGCGGTGTCTGTTTTGGGCGAAGGTGCGCCTACCGATCAAGAACAACCTCCGCTTGGCTTTGGGTGGATATTGGCATTCTCTGTGCTCGGTGGCTTGCTGCTCAATCTCATGCCCTGCGTCTTTCCCATATTGGGGCTGAAGGCGCTGAGCCTTGCCAAAATGGGCGGCGATGAAGGCGAAGCCCGCCGCGATGCGGTTGCCTACACAGTCGGTATCATTGTCAGCTGCCTCATTCTCGGCGGTATCATGCTGGGCTTGCGCGCTGCCGGCGAAGAAGTGGGCTGGGCATTTCAGTTGCAGGACCCTGCGGTCGCGCTGATCCTCTTGTTGCTGATGGTCGCGGTCACCGCAAATCTGGTCGGGCTATTTGAAGTTGGCGGCATTGGTGCGGGCGAAAAGCTGACGCGTCAGGGCGGCCTTTCTGGATCATTCTGGACAGGCGTGCTTGCCGCAGTCGTCGCGACACCATGCACTGGGCCGTTCATGGCCGCCGCAATGGGCGCCGCGCTTTTGCTGCCAACCGGTTTGGCATTGCTGATTTTTGCGGGGCTTGGATTTGGTCTCGCCTTCCCCTTCCTCGCAATTGCGTTCATCCCTGCCTTACGCAAGCGGATGCCGCGACCCGGGCCATGGATGGTGCGGTTCCGCCAGTGGATGGCGCTGCCCATGGCGCTGACGTCATTGGCATTGCTGTGGCTGACATATCAGCTGGCTGGATTTACCGGTTTGATGATCGGCGGCGCTGCTGCGCTGATGATCCTCGTGCGGTTGTATGAGCTTGGCCGGAAACAAAAAGAGGGGTCGCCCCATAAATTGGTGGTGATCGCCTTGTTCGGAATAACTATCGCTGCCGCACTGATAATCGGCAAAGTGACGATACAGCCTGCGGGGACGGCGTCCAAGGCCGGCAGCATAGGCTTTAACGAAGCCCGCCTGAACACGCTGCGCTCCGAGGGCAAGCCGGTGTTCCTCTATTTCACCGCCGACTGGTGTGTCACTTGCAAGGTCAATGAACAGGCGGCAATTGACCGGACGGAAACCAGCAACGCATTCCGCAAGGCAGGCATGACCGTGATGGTGGGCGACTATACGCGCAGAGACCCCGACATTACCCGCTATCTCGCGAAATACGGACGCTCCGGCGTGCCATTATATCTGTACTTCCCACCGAACGGAAAGGCGCAGATACTGCCGCAGATATTGACGGTCGATGACCTGACTGCGCTCACGAAATAGATCAGATCAGTATCCTTTGGGCGCTTCGCCGTGTCTCGAGAGCCACTGTCGCCAACAAAAGCGGATAATCCGGCGCTAAGGCCTTTATCTGTTAGCGATTTGGCTGTAATGGCGCTGCATAACATCACAAGGAGTATCGACTATCGCCACCCCGCCGACCCGGCGCGCAATGACCCCACCTGTTAAAAGTGGTCCGCGCTACAATAATCTCATCACAGCTGAAAAAGTACGAGTCATTGATGATGACGGCGAAAATTTGGGTGTCTTGTACACCCGCGAGGCGATAGCGCAGGCCGCTGAAGTCGGTCTTGATCTGGTGGAAGTGTCACCGAA
>CAZCXQ010000104.1:0-7174 GCA_964502655.1 uncultured Sphingorhabdus sp. | reverse complement strand
ATGCACCATCGCGGTTTGAGGCCATATTGTTCAGTGCAAGGCGGCAAGCGCCGGACTTAGTGGTTCTAAGTCCAAGCTTGCCAACGCAGCAATGGACAATATGGGCCAAATCCGAAGGACGCCAAAATGGTGCATGTAATAGGTCCTGACCCTAACGTTTTGCGGGCACGAGGATGAGCGCAGAACAGAGCAACTCAATGATGCCTGCGGTCAACGCAATGAACGCGGGCGTCACTCCCGGTACCCAGAACGCCATGCTGGCAATACACATCAAAACGACGCCAAGTATGAGGTACAGGCGCATTCCATACACGGTCTGGAACACCAGATAGCGCGCCGCAACCGTCAACAAGGCGATCGAAAAGAACCACTGCCCGAATGTGCTGCTGACCAGAAACGCAATGACAACACCGATGATTAGAAACGCCGTCGACTGTAACGCCAGCGTCTCCATCGGGTTGGGTGATCGCGTTCTGCCGCGTCTATAAACAGAACGCGCCAGCAGAACCGATATGGGATGAATGGCCATGCCGCCAAAGAACAACGTCGCCATGCCCGCGGTCGGGCTGATGTTCATCGTGACCAGTCCAGACAATGTCCAGACAAGGCCCGATGCAAAAATACCGACACCGCCGTTGACATATGCCCGGCGCATGTCGCGCTGCGCTTCTCGCAAATGCATGTAAATTTCCTCCCCCTCAGAAGTCCACTTTATGTCACGCAGCCGTCGCCATTTCCACCGCCATCGTTTCCTCAATCCAGCCACCGCCAAGCACGCGGTCACCGTCATATAACACCGCCGCCTGCCCCGGCGCGACGCCATATTCGGGCGTATCAAAGCGCAACCATTCGCCATCCATGCGCGCGGGAACCGGGCGGGACATTGACCGTACCTTTGCCATCACGGGCCGGTCCGCGATATCGGCCAGCCAATTGGCATCGATAATGCGCGCAGCCTGCACCGCCAGCGCTTCGCGCGGTCCAACGATCACGCGCTGCGTGGCGGGATCAAGCCGGATGACATATAAAGGCACTGGCTGACCGCCGACCTCTAACCCTTTACGCTGCCCGACGGTGTAATGGATGAGGCCCTTGTGCTGGCCAAGCGTGCGGCCATCGAGATGGACGATATCGCCGCCGACCTCTGCATCTGGACGGATTTTGCGCACAACGCTGGCATAATCACCATCGGGTACAAAGCAGATGTCCTGACTGTCGGGCTTCATGGCCACGACGAGGCCCATTTCCTGCGCAATCGCGCGCACATGTGGCTTGGGCATGCCGCCCAAAGGAAAGCGCAAATAATCCAGCTGATGCTGCGTCGTTGCAAACAGGAAATAGCTCTGGTCGCGTGCAGGATCAGCGGCGCGATGCAATTCTGCACCGGCCGGTCCTTCAACGCGGCGCACATAATGGCCCGTGGCAAGGCAATCTGCGCCAAGCTCGCGCGCCAGCCGGAACAGGTCGGTAAACTTCACACCCATATTGCACCGCACGCACGGAATGGGTGTGCGACCCGCCATATATTCATCGGCGAAATGGTCGATGACCGATTCGCGAAACTGGCTTTCATGATCGAACACATAATGCGCGATACCCAATTTATCGGCAACGGCGCGCGCGTCGCGAATATCCTGCCCCGCGCAGCAGGCACCAGCGCGTTTTACCGCGCTGCCATGGTCATATAGTTGCAGCGTCACGCCAATGGTTTCGGCGCCAGAACGCGCAGCCAAGGCCGCAACCACAGACGAATCGACACCGCCCGACATCGCAACAACGATTCGTTTGCCGGCCAGATCGGGCCCAAGTTGGAAATCAGAATGATAAATATCGTCAGTCATGCGCGTGCCTCCCTAACGGCTTGAACTTCCAAAAGCCAGTTTTCCGTATGAATCCACGTGGGGCCGCGAACGGGAAAGGTCGGCGGAGGTAATGGCTGTTAACCTTGCCTAACATCCTTTGAAGATCGCCTTTACCCATTGTTAGAACATCTGGTGCCATAACAGCGTCATGGAAATGAACTTTCCCCATCACGCGTTACGCCAAGATTCGGATATCAGCCGGAAGGATAGACAATCCGCCCTTGATGCTGCCCGCTTGCGTCAAGCGAACAGCCGGACGGTCCGGGTCCTTCACCAGGCCGATCATGGGCGCGCTCCGGAACCCGATGATCTCGCGGCCCGAATTCAATGTTTCACGGCGGGCCCCAATGCCGAACGCGCGGTGGGGGGCTCATTCTGGCAAAAAGCCGAACCACAAAAAACGGATGAACCATCTGTTTACCATACTGCTTTAGGCAATATCAAAGGCCAGCTCCTACCTACCGATGCAACAGGAACCGAGTTAACCCTTGCCGGGCATGGAGCAGGAAAAGAATCATGATTGAGAACCAAAAATTCCGTCCAGCCCAAGTGATTGGTCCGTTGGGTGAGCCGCTGACGTTAGAAAGCTTGCCACCTCCCGGCACAACGCGGTGGGTTGTGCGCCGCAAAGCGGAAGTTGTGGCTGCTGTGAATGGCGGCCTATTGTCCATTAATGATGTTTGTGAACGCTACGATCTGACGCTTGAAGAATTTGCGTCTTGGCAGCGGGCTGTTGATCGGTCCGGTATGCCGGGCCTGCGCGTGACGCGCATTCAGCATTATCGCGACTTGTACGCGCGTCAGCAAAAATACTGACCACGCATTTGCACGAACCCGCGAAAAGATTAGCCCCGCCTTGTGCGGGGTTTTTCGTGCCGACAGTGGATTGAGGCTATTGTTCGGGGCGTCCGCAACTGTTGTTTGTCGAAACATATCGACGACAGTCCTATTGTTGCGGACAAGCTTTTCCACTATCGTATATACATCAACAAGGCGGTTTAGCTGTTGGTATTCTGCTGCTTGCAGGCAGTGACTTATTAAGGTAATACAGCTCCGCTATAGAAACATTGGGTTGCTTCACGCGCGCCCGCGACAGAATTTGGAACATCGGTATGAATTACGAAACAACTTTGAGCAGCTCGCTGGATGGCGATTTGATGGTGGATAACGCAGAACGCAACCGGCGTCGGCGCAACATCGCGCTGATTGTTGTCGCAATTTTGGCCGTTGCCGGTGGCGCCTATTATTTCTTTGGCAGCAGTAGTTCCGCTGCGCCGACCGACGCTGACAAGGCTGGCCAAGCACAAACCGTGACGGTTGTTGCCCCTGGTCGCGATTCTGTCGTGCGCGCCATTAACGCTACGGGCACACTGGCCGCGCGCCGTGAAATTCCGGTGGGTGTGGTTGGCGAAGGCGGACGCGTGCTTCAGGTATATGTCGATGCTGGCGACTGGGTGCGCCAAGGTCAGGTTCTTGTGAGCGTTGACCGTTCAGTCCAGACGCAGCAGGCCGCAGCGCTTGAGGCACAGATTGGCGTCGCGCGCGCAGACCTTCAACTCGCGCAAAACGAACTCGACCGCGCCATGCAGCTTGTCGAGCGCGGTTTCATTTCCAAGGCCGATGTCGATCGCAAGACCGCAACGCGCGACGCGGCGCGTGCACGCGTCAACGTCACCAATGCGCAGCTGGCCGAAACCCGTGCGCGCAACGCACGGCTTGACGTCCGTGCGCCGGTGTCGGGTTATGTCCTGCAGCGCAATGTTGAAACCGGTCAAACGGTGTCCGCAGGCAGCGGAATTCTGTTCCGGATCGCCAAAGACGGCGAGCTTGAGCTTCAGGCCAAGTTGAGTGAAGACGATCTGGGTCAAGTTGCAGTGGGCATTCCGGCAACCGTCACCCCTGTCGGAACAGACCGCATTTTCAACGGAAACGTCTGGCAGATTGCGCCGATGATTGATGCCCAAAGCCGCCAAGGCATGGCACGCATCGCATTGCCATTTGACACAGCATTACGTCCAGGCGGCTTTGCTTCGGTCGAGATCAAGGCAGGCACAATGACTGCGCCGGTTCTGCCGGAATCCGCAGTGCAAACTGGCCGTGAAGGCAGCTTTGTCTATATCGTTGGCAAGAATAACAAAGTGAAGCAACGGCCCGTCAAAGTGGGTTCCGTTACCGCAAACGGTTTGATTATCGAACAAGGCCTTGATGGCACTGAACGCGTCGTTTTGTATGCTGGCGGCTTCCTCAACCCGGACGAAACGATCAATCCCAAGCTTTTGAAAAAGCAGTAAGTTTTGGGTCTGTCGGGATATAAATCATGAATTTAAATAACATTTCCGCATGGTCCATCCGGAACCCCGTGGTTCCGATTGTTTTGTTCGTCGCGCTCACCATTGCGGGCGTCATGTCGTTCATGAATATGGACGTGCAGAACGATCCTGACATCGAATTCCCCGTTGTCGTTGTGTCGATTTCCCAACCGGGTGCAGCGCCTACCGAAATTACCACGCAGATAACCCAAAAAGTGGAATCGGCTATTCGTAGTGTTCAGGGTGTGCGCAACATCGATGCCACCTCAAACGAAGGCAACACGACGGTCAGCGCCGAGTTCGAAATTGGCGACGACATCAACGCCGCGGTCAGCGAAGTCAAAAACGCGGTCGACCAAATCCGCAGCGATTTGCCCGACGGCATTTTGGAACCGCAGATTTTCAAGGTCGCAACATCCAGTGACCCAATCGCCTATTTCGCGGTTGAGGCCAGCGACATGACGCTGGAGCAACTCAGCTGGTTTGTCGACGACACCGTCGCCCGGCGATTGCTCTCGGTTGAAGGCATGGCGTCGGTTAGCCGTAATGGCGGTGTAAACCGTGAAATTCGGGTCGTTCTCGACCCTGCCAAAATGCAATCGCTTGGCGTGACCGCAAGCCAGATCAACAGCGTCCTTCGTCAGCAAAATATCAACGCGTCGGGCGGACAATCGCAGATCGCCGGATCGCGCCAGTCGGTGCGCGTCCTTGGCAATGCAACCGATGCGTTCGCCTTGAGCCAAACGCAAATCAGCCTTGGCGGTGGCCGTTCGATTAAGCTTGCCGACGTTGCCGAGGTCACCGATGGCTTCAGCGAACAGAGATCCATGGCATTTGCGGGCGGCAAACAGGTTGTTACCTTTGGCATGTCGCGTGCCAAGGGTGCGTCCGACGTTACCGTTTTTGATGATGCGATGGTCAAAATCGCCGAAATCGAAAAAGAAAATCCCGGTGTAAACTTCATCACCCTGTTCAACAGCGTCGATTATACCAAGGGGCAATATAAAAGCTCAATGGCGGCGATGATTGAAGGCGCATTGCTCGCCATCGTCGTTGTATTCCTGTTCCTGCGCGACTGGCGTGCGACGATTATTTCGGCAATCGCCATCCCGCTGTCGGCTATTCCGACTTTCTGGTTCCTCGACCTGTTGGGCTTCACGCTTAACACCATGTCGCTGCTCGCGCTTGGCCTTGTGGCAGGGGTCTTGGTGGATGACGCGATTGTGGAAATCGAGAATATCGTCCGGCACATGCGCATGGGCAAATCTGCGTATCAGGCGTCTATTGATGCTGCCGATGAAATCGGACTCGCCGTGGTTGCGACCACATTCTCTATTGTCGCGGTGTTCCTGCCCGTTGGTTTAATGCCGGGTGTCGCGGGGCAATTCTTCAAAAACTTCGGCCTGACCGTTGTCGCTTCGGTGCTCATGAGCCTTGCGGTGGCGCGTATGATTACACCCATGATCGCAGCCTATTTCCTTAAATCCACCGGCATGGCCGAACATGGCGAGGCGAGCTGGATCGACCGGTATATGAAGATTCTGCGCTGGTCGCTTGGCCACCGCCGCTGGATGATGGGTATTGGCGCGTTGGCCCTTGGCCTTACCATTGCTCTGCTTATCATCCTGCCCAAGCAGTTCTTCCCCGACGGCAATACCGATTTCAGCCGCGTGCGTATTGAAATGGTCCCCGGCACGACGCTTGAGCGGACCCGCGAAGTGGCTAATGAGGCCGCTACGATCATCGAAAAGCAGCCTGAGGTCAAAACCGCCCTTCAAAGCCTGCGCGAAGGCAGCGCCAGCATTTTCATCACCTTGCATGAAGACCGTGCACGGACGAGCCAGCAGTTTGAAGAAGATTTGACGCCACTGCTCACAAAAATCGCGGACGCACGCGTTACGTTTCAGGCGAACGGCCCGGGTGGTGGTGGTTCGGGGCGTGACGTATCGGTCATGCTGTCGGGTTCCGACCCCAAGAAGCTCGACCAGACTGCGGCAACGCTTGTTGAACAGATGAAGACGCTGCCCGAATTGCGTGCACCACGCATTTCGGCTGATTTACAGCGTCCTGAATTGATTATCACGCCGCGCACGGATTTGGCGTCGCAGCTTGGTGTATCGACCGTGGCGCTCAGCCAAACGATCCGTATCGCCACGCTGGGTGACATTGACCAGAACAGCGCGAAATTCTCGCTGTCCGACCGCCAGATACCGATCCGCGTAATGCTCGCGAAAGAATCCCGCCAGAACCTTGATACCATCCGCAACCTGCCCGTCCCATTGGCAACCGGTGGCTCGGTGCCGCTGTCGCGGGTTGCGGACATCAGCTTCGGTGCCGGCCCCACTTCGGTCCAACGCCGGAACCAGAATTTCCGTATCTTTATCGGCGCGGATTTTGCTCCTGGCATTGTGTCATCGGATGCCGACGCAAAGATCAACAACCTGCCGATCATGAAAAACTTGCCCGCCGGCGTGTCGCGTGCACCCTTTGGCAGTCAGGAATGGGAGCAGGAAATGCAGCGCGACTTCCTCGTGGCGCTGATTTCCGGAACATTGTTGGTGTTCGCGGTTCTGGTGCTTTTGTACCATCGCTTCATGTCGCCTTTGGTCAATATGGGCTCGCTGCTCTTGGCTCCATTGGGTGGTTTGATCGCCCTTGGCCTTGTTGGGCAGCCAATCTCCATGCCCGTGTTCATTGGCGTGTTGATGCTGTTCGGGATCGTTGCGAAAAACTCTATTCTGCTGATCGACTTTGCGATTGAGGAAATGGCGCGCGGCGTTCCCAAGTTCCAGGCGATCATGGAGGCCGGCCATAAACGTGCCCAGCCAATCGTTATGACCACGGTCGCGATGACCGCTGGCATGGTGCCAACCGCGCTCTCGCTTGGCGGCGACGGCCAGTGGCGCTCGCCAATGGGCACCGTCGTGATCGGCGGCCTGATCGTCTCGACCTTGCTGACCTTGCTGATCGTTCCTGCGGGCTTCAGCCTTGCCGATGGTTTTG
>CAZCXQ010000103.1:0-7210 GCA_964502655.1 uncultured Sphingorhabdus sp. | reverse complement strand
ACGTCTTGGGTAATGATTGGACCTTCATCAAGGTCGGGCGTCACATAATGCGCCGTAGCACCGACCATTTTGACGCCGCGTTCATAGGCACGGTGATACGGCTTTGCGCCTTTGAAGCCCGGCAGGAAGCTGTGATGAATGTTGATAACGCGTCCATCGAGTTTCCGGCAAAGCTGGTCTGAAAGAACCTGCATATAACGGGCAAGGATGACGAGATCGACATTCTGTTCTTCCACCATCGCCAGCAGCTTGGCTTCTTGTTCCAGCTTGTTTTCTGGTGTCACCGGCAAATGATGGAATGGGATACCTTCATGCTCTGCGCGGCGCTGCCAATTTTGGTGGTTGGAAACGATGCTGGTTATTTCCATCGGCAACCGTTTGGTTGCTGTGCGGTAGAGAAGGTCGTTCAGACAATGGCCGCCTTGGCTAACCATGATCATCGCGCGCAGCTTCTTACGCAAATCGTGAATGCGCCATTCCAACCGGAACGCTGCAGCAACGGGCAGGAACGCTGCCTCGAAACTTTCCGTCGTCACATCAGCGGGGCAGTTGATGGCGATCCGCATAAAGAACCGTCCGGTTACCTCGTCGCCATATTGCGAGCTTTCGACGATGTTGCAGTCCTGGCTGGCAATTGAATTGGCCACCGCTGCGACGATACCCTTACGGTCGTCGCAAACTATCAACAGTACAAAATCTGCTCCCATACCCATTATCATTCCTCAATCTCGCAAAACGTGGGACCGCGTAGCCGTCGAATTCCACGCTATCCATTGCTCTCGTCCATATATTAGGTCTTCTAATCGCAACATGTAGATGAAATGATTGGTCCGGGAATTTAATTTACCAATCACGAAAATTTGGTCAGTTGCTTGACGGGGGCTCCAGTTTCAGTCTTATTGATGGAGAATTGGAAGCCCCAGATATTTGGGGATGGTTGAGGGGAAGAAAATTGAAAAGTTATTTGAAAATTTCAACTGCGGCAATTGTGCTCGCAGCATTAGGTGCTGGCAGCGTGCCAGCATTCGCGCAGGAAGTCGAAGCGTCATCAGATGAGGCTGCTCCCGGTGACATCGTCGTTACCGCCAACCGTCGCGACCAGTCTCTGCGAGACGTGCCGATGACGATCCAGGCGTTCGGCACGGACACGCTGAGCGAGCTTAACATCACCTCGATTAACGAGCTGATCAAATATACGCCCAACGTGACTTTCAGTAACAATGGTCCGGGCAACGGCGCGATCTTTATGCGCGGCCTGTCGGCTGGATTTGCCGGTCAGCAGTCGTCGGCAACGATCAGCGGCTTCCCGAACGTCGCGCTGTATCTCGATGACCAGTCGATGCAATTCCCGGCCCGTAACGCCGACGTGTATCTGGCTGACATTGAGCGCGTCGAAGTGCTTGAAGGTCCTCAGGGTACGCTGTTCGGCGGTGGCGCTCAGGCTGGTGTGGTTCGCTACATCACGAACAAGCCCAAGCTCAACAAGTTTGAAGGCGCGGTCGAAGGCAGCTTTGGCGGTACCTCGGGCGGTTCTGCAAACGGTTCGTTCAATGCGATGGTTAACCTGCCGATCATTGAAGACAAGCTCGCGATCCGCGCGGTTGTCTATGCCGATCATCGTGGCGGCTATATCGACAATAAATATTCGACGTTCACACGCGAGCCAACCGATCTTGGTTCATATTACCTCGCTTATAATGGCAATGGTAATCGTTTGACATCGGCTCAGCAGAGCCGTGGCGGTAAGTATGACAACGCCCCGCTCGTCGAAGATAACTTCAACCCAGTCGACTACACTGGTGGCCGCGTCGCGCTGAGCTGGCAGGTCGCGCCGGATTGGGATCTGCTTGTAAGCCAGGCTTACCAGAGCCTCGATACCAAGGGCACGTTTGCGGTCCAGACATATGATTATGACTATAAGCCGTTGACGGGACTGTCTTCCACGCTGTTCTCGCCGCAGTATAGCAAGGATGATTACTCCAACACCGCTTGGACGCTGAACGGCAAGCTCGGCGATTTCAGTTTGGTTTATACCGGCGCCTACCTCTCGCGAAACATCACGCAGCAGGGTGATTACACCAACTATTCGCGTGCGACATACGGCATCTTCTATCAGTGCACCGGTGCAGCCAACTATTATTTTGGTACCTATGGCGCTGCGCCTTATTGCTATGAGCCGACCGGATATTGGAAGGACGAGGTCAAGAATACCCACGAGACCCATGAATTCCGTATCTCGACGCCGAGTGATGGCCGTCTGCGCGCCATTGCCGGTGCGTTTTATGAAGCCTTCGCGATTGAAGACAACATGGATTGGTCCTACAAGTCCATTCCAAGCTGCGGTCTGTCGCTCACAGCAGCGCAAATTAGGGCGGCTGGCACGGTCTGCATGGGTAATGTTGCCCCCAACCCATCTGCCACGCTCAACGTTCCGGGGCCACGCGGTCCTGGCGTTGCTTTTGGTCAGGATATTCAACGTGGCTTTGATCAATACGCCTTCTTCGGGTCGGTTGATTTTGACATCACATCAACCCTGACGATCACCGGCGGCACCCGTTATTATCACTATGATAACTATGAAACCGGATCGGTATATTCGTCGTTCAATGCGGGCTGCTATCAAGTTCCGGTCTGCGTCACGGGCAACAACCTCGATGCGCAGAACCTGAATTCGACCTATAGCGGCTTCAAGAGCAAGGGCACGATCACGTGGAAGCCAAAGCCGGGTACGCTGGTTTATGCGACGTACAGCGAAGGCTTCCGTCCTGGTGCTTTCAACCGCGGGGCTTCCGCGCGCGTTAAAGATCCAGTGGCGCCGCACGCTAACCAGTTGCTGGTTCCAGCTGCCTATCGTCCGGACAATCTGATCAACTATGAAATGGGTCTGAAGACTGACCTGTTCGACCGTATGATGACGCTGAACATGTCTGCCTATTTCATGAAATGGAAAGACACGCAGATTGGTTTCTTCAACCCAGCGGCTGGCTTCGGCAACACTGCGTTTGCGACGAACGGCCCAACTTATGAGATCAAGGGTATCGAAGCGCAGATCTCCGCTCGGCCGATGGACGGGCTGAGTATCCAAAGCTCGGGGTCATATAATGACAGCCAGCAGGCGAACTCGCCTTGCTTCATCGCCAACAACCCGGGCGTGTCGTCGTTCGGGCGGTGCATCACGCAGGTCTATTCGGGCGGTACAGTCAAGCCGGTCCAAAGCCCGTTTGGTGATATCGGTGGCATCACGCCATTTAGCCCCAAATTCCAAGCCAATATCCGTGCGCGCTATGATTTTGCAGGTGCAGGCGGCATGGAATGGTTCGTTTCAGGCGGCGTGAATTACACCAGCTCGATGTACAACCAGCCGGCGACCTATCCGTCGGGTGATGTTGCGGCTAATGGTAACGTCCTTGGGCCAAACGGCGTAATTGTTCCCGCAACGACCGTGTTGCGCTACAAGATGCCAGCCTACGCCCTCACTGACGCGCAAGTTGGTTTCACGCGTGATGACTGGACAGTGACGCTGTTTGCCGACAATTTGTTTAACAGCAGAGCGTCGACCTTCACCAACTCTGCGCAGTACATCAAGACGTCGACGATCGTACGTCCGCGGACCTTTGGCATCAAGATCGGCACCAAGCTGTAATTGACTGCCGATGATTGAATAGGAAGGGGCGGTGCCACAAGCGCCGCCCCTTGCTTGCTGGCCGCACTGCGATTTTTGTAAAACACGCGGCGCTCACCGATAGGAAAGTGCGGAATGGCCACCCAAATAGACTTGCCAACTTCTGATCAAAACGACCCGGCACTGCGCGTCGCCGATGCGCTCGCATTAGAGATTAGCGCACTTCATACGCTTCAGGCCGACGGCGATTATGCGGCCGCTATTTTAGGCGCAACGCGTCTGTTGTCTGATCATCCTTCGAATCGCGACCTATTGCTGATTGAGGCGCATTCACTCCGCATGATGAAGCAGACCGATGCAGCCCTTGCTGCACTGGAGCGGTTTGAGGCGCATCATCCAAATTTTAGCCAGATGTTCCTGGAGCGTGGCCTGTGCCATGTCGCCAAGCGCGATGCGGCGGCCGCGATACAGTGTCTCCGCACGGCAGTGTCGATCAACCCGGCGCTGGTCATGGGGTGGCACATGCTCGATGGCCTGTATCGCATGACGGGGGATCGCCGGAACGCGGACCTCGCTGCCCGCCATTCAGCCAGCCTCTCCAGCCTGCCGCAGCCCATTGTTCACGCCAAAGTGCTGCATGGCGATGGCGAGATAGATGCCGCCGAGGCTTTGATCCGCCGCTTTCTTATAGAGGCCGGCGATCATCCCGAAGCGATGCGCCTGCTTGCACAGATCGGTCATCTGCGTAACGTGCTTGACGACGCTGAAACGCTGTATGCGGGTGTTCTGGCGATGGTGCCGGACCATGACGAGGCACGTCATGAATATGTGCAGGTGCTGATCGCGCGCCACAAATTTCCGCAAGCGCGTGAAGCGTTGGAACCACTGTTGCTACGCGATCCGCGCAACCACGCCCATCGCACGCAGGCTGCGACGATCAGCGTCGGTTTGGGCAGTTTTTCAAAAGTGATCCCCGAATATCGGGAAATGCTGTCCGAAATTCCGGGGGATACGATCGATGCGCGCGTTCGCCGCGCCGATCTTAACCTTTGGCTCGGCCATGCGCTCAAGACCGAAGGACTGACCGGTGAGGCTATTGAAGCCTATCTGGCCGCGACGGTCGACCGGCCCGATTTTGGTGACGCGTGGTGGAGCCTCGCCAACCTCAAGACATATCGTTTCACGGCCGAATCCATCGCGGTGATGCGCGAACGGCTTGACGCGGCCGATACTGCGGAAAATGACCGCGTCCACATCGCCTTTGCCTTGGGCAAGGCGCTAGAGGATCAAGGCGACTATGCCGCATCCTGGGCGGCCTATGATCGGGGCAACCGGATGCACCGCGAAAGCAATGGCTATATCCCAGAAGTTTTCGAGACAAATACCCGCGAACAGAAGCGCGTGTGTACAGCGTCGTTTTTTGCCGAGCGTTCCGGCTGGGGCCTCAACGACCCCGCGCCGATTTTCGTGCTTGGCTTGCCGCGTTCGGGTTCGACGCTCATCGAACAGATACTCGCGTCACATAGCATGGTTGAAGGCACGCAGGAATTGCCGGACATCCAACGGATCGTTCAAGAGTTGCAGGGGCGCGAGCTCAATTTCGACAATCCGCGCTACCCCGGTGTGCTACCGGACCTCGATGAAGAAGCCGTCCGCCGTTTTGGTGAACAATATATTGCAGACACGATGCCCAATCGGGTTATGGGTCGGCCCTATTTTATTGATAAAATGCCCAATAATTTCCGGCATGTCGGCCTAATTCATCTGATCTTGCCCAATGCCAAGATTATCGATGCGCGCCGCAATCCGATGGCGTGCTGCTTCAGCAACTTTAAGCAATTGTTCGCGCAGGGTCAGGAATTCACATACGGCATTGAGGATATCGCACGCTATTATCGCACCTATGTCGAGCTTATGGATCATTGGGATACAGTCCTTCCCGGCCGCGTCCTGCGCGTAAGAAACGAGGATTTGATTGACGATCTCGAGGGCAGCGTACGAACTATCCTTGACTATTGCGGTCTGCCATTTGAGGTTGGATGCATAGAATTCCACAAGACCAAGCGGAGCGTACGTACGCCTAGTTCCGAGCAGGTCCGTCAGCCAATTTTCCGCGATGGGGTTGACCAGTGGAAGAAATTCGAACCTTGGCTTGAGGGGCTACGCGATGCTCTTGGGCCGGATTTGGTATAATTTTAGGGGGAATGAATATGGCTAGCAATGCACCAGTCAACGCGGATGACGTTTCGACGATCGGGCAGCGGTGGTATGTCCTTTTCATCATGATGCTGGTGTACACCATCAGCATCGCGGACCGCTATGTCCTGTCGACACTGCTTGGCCCCATCAGCAAGGAACTGAATCTCAGTGATATCGGTGCCGCCTCGCTCGGTATTCCGTTGGCACTCTTCTATGTGCTTATGGGTATTCCGCTGTCTTGGTTGTGTGACAGATCAAATCGGCGGACGCTCTTGGTGGCTTGCGTGGCGGTTTGGTCACTGATGACGGCGCTGACAGGCTATACCCGCGGCTATTATGATCTTCTGCTGGCGCGCATCGGCGTCGGTGTTGGCGAAGCGGGTGGAACGCCAGCCTGCAACTCGATCATCGCAGACTATTTTCCAGCAGACCGTCGGTCCATGGCCATGACCATTTTTGCGCTTGGGGCACCAATTGGTGCCTGGCTTGGGTCGGACCTTGCCGGTTATGTCTCCAACCTGCACGGTTGGCGCGCTGCATTTCTTGTCCTTGGCGTTCCGGGCGTCATTCTCGCGATCATCATGATGGTGACAATCAAGGAGCCCGCGCGCGGACGCCTTGATGCTGTGGTGGAGGATAAGGCGCCAAGCGTCATGGAGACGGTGCGTTTCCTTTGGTCCCAAAAAGCAGCTGTTCATGCGATGATAGGTGCAGGTCTTTCCGCCTTTTGGGGTTGGGGCCTGATGTGGTTTACTCCGCTGTTTCTCCAGCGGACCTATGGCATGGATGAAGGCGCGGCGGGCGCACTGCTTGGCGAGATCTATCTTGTTGGCGGTATTGGCGCGTCGCTGGTGACGGCTTATGTCGTTGCACGGCCGAGTTTCACTGACCCGCGCAAAATCTCGAATTTGTTGGCCGTAGTCACCGCGGTTGCGACGATACCATCTTTCCTGGCTTATTGGACCTATGATTTGGACGTTGCCAAGCTGATGTGGTGGATATTCATCCCGGCCATTTACTTCTATATTGGCCCAGCGATGGCGCTTTGCCAGAACCTCGCTGCCCCCAAGATGCGCGGCATGGCAATTGCCATATCGCTCATCATTGCCAACCTGCTCAATCTCATCATCGCACCGGCCATTGTCGGTAGCCTAAGTGACTATTTTGCCGGGTCTCAGCCAGCCGATGCGGAATCGTTGCGCCTTGCGCAACTTATTCTCGCACCGAGTGGTCTTTGGGCTGCCTGGCACTATTGGCGTGCAAGCAAATATATCATTGAAGATCAAAAGAGAGCTGTTGGTTATGTCTAATTCGCCGCTGAAGTCTTATATCAACGGCGCGTGGGTTTTGCCTGCGACGTCCACTGCAACGGTGGATGCAGTCAATCCT
>CAZCXQ010000102.1:0-7225 GCA_964502655.1 uncultured Sphingorhabdus sp. | reverse complement strand
GATGTCGATCAAGGGCCAATTGACCGGCGCTACGGCCTCGCCACGCTGACGGTACATACGGCGGGCAACCACAACAGCAAAGTGGCGTTGCCCGGTCTGGCCAATGCCGACGCGCTGGCGATGCGAGAGGCCATTCGCGCGGCTATTCGGCAGGACAGCTTGTGAGCGAAACCGTGGATGCGGCGGAGGATTTGACGCCCGCCGTCGATGGCGAACGTCTGCATATTAGCGGCTTGCTGGTGGGCTTTGTCTCGGGGCTTCCGCAGTTGGTGTTTCCGATGGTCGCCGCGATCTTCGGTGTTCGAAAAGCCGACAATCCGGTTCTCATTCCCATCGTCATCGCGGTTGTTCTGTTATTCAGCCTGTTCTTTCGCTGGTTGGCATGGCTGCGGTTTCAATATTTCGTTGGAGAACATGACATTCGGGTCGAGAAAGGGATTTTGAACCGGACGGCACGCTCGATCCCCTATGCGCGTATTCAGGATGTCAGCATCGAACAAAAACCGCTCGCCCGCATGATGGGTTTGGGTGAGGTCAAGTTTGAAACCGGTGGCGGCGATGGTGACGACGCGAAACTGAGTTTTGTCACATTGGCCGAAGCAAACCGCCTGCGCACGCTCATCCGGTCGCGTAAAGCGGGTGTTGTGGTTGCTGCTCCGGCAGACGCGCCAGCGCCTGTGGAAGAAGACGCGCACCCGATATTTGCGATGGATGGCAAGCGGGTGTTCGTCTTTGGCCTTTATTCCTTTTCACTCGTAATTTTTGCGGTGCTGGGCGGTCTTGCGCAGCAATTTGATTTCCTGCTGCCTTTTGATTTTTGGGACGTCAAACATTGGATCGGGCTTGCCGAAGAGCGCGGTGTGAGCGTGAGCCAGATCAACGGCGTTGGTTTATTCGCGCAGCTGATCTTGGCCTTCGGAGCCATTAGCAGCCTGATTTTCATTGGCTTTGCGACCGGCGTGGTGCGCACGATTTTGCGCGAGCATGGTTTCCGGCTGGACCAAACCGCCAAGGGGTTCCGCCGTCGGCGCGGGCTGTTTACGCTGACGGATGTTATCATGCCCACGCACCGCGTGCAGGCCGCGATCGTGCAAACGGGGCCATTCCGGAAACGCCGTGGCTGGCACGGCCTGAAATTTGTCAGCCTCGCGCAGGACAGCAAGCAAGAAGCCAACTATGTCGCCGCACCCTTTGCGACACTGGACGAAGTCTGGCGCATCGCACACGCCGCCGCAATCGCTGCGCCCGATGGTGACGAACGGCTGCAGAAAGGCGTTGCCACATATTGGCTCACGCAGCTTCTGTTTATCGCGCCCGTGCTGTTGACCGCCATAGCTGCGCTGGTGATTTTCGCGGATGCCCCCATTGGCCGCGCGACATTGTTGCTGTTGTTATTGCTTCTTTCCGGCGCGCTTTTCTGGCTGGACTGGCGGCAATATCGTTTCGGGCTGGATGACCATCAGCTGTATCTGAGGCGCGGCTGGTGGCGGCAACAGATGACGTTTGCGCCTCAGGTGAAGGTGCAGAGCGTTGAAATTGCGCAAGGCCCATTATCGCGGCGGCTGGGGCTGGCATCACTTCGGTTCGGCATTGCTGGCGGGACGATGGAGATGATCGCGCTGCCGCTCGCTACTGCTGTCGCTATCCGCGATGCCGTGATGGAAAAGGTTGCTGCAGTCGATTATTCAGCGATTAGGTCCTGACCCTAATCAATCGCATTAGCGACCTGCGTTTCGATCACGCTGCCATCATCCTTGCGCAAGGTCATGACCACCTTTTTTGCGGCCCAATCAATGTCGATTTGACCAAAGTTGGCAATGCCCCAAAAACCACCCGTCCGGCTTGGATCCGGTTCGCGGTCACCGCCGTCGCCTTTGCCAAAGGCAAGGTTAAGCGAGCTGGACGTGAAGTCCCATAGCGGCTTGGAAAGGCCCGGCGCATTGGTCTTGTAAAAGCCACCGGAATGCCGGTCGCCGGTCAGGAATATCGCATTATTGACGCGCTTTTGACCTAATAATGCATAAAGGCGGTCGCGCTCTTTGGGGAAATTGGTCCAGCCTTCAAAATTATGCGCGTCGGTTATCACCTGCGTTGAAGAAATGATGAAGCGCACGTCGGCTGGCTTATCCAGTTCCTGTGCCAACCATTCCCATTGCGCGCTGCCAAGCACCGTCGCTTTGGGATCCATGTTGGGAATATACCAGCCAAGCGCAGGCGCTGGATCGCGATAGGTCATGGAGGCGAGGTCGGAACGGAAAAAGCGTGCATCGAGGATGATGAACTGAACCCGCTTGCCCTGTGGACCGATAATCCGGCTTTCATACACACCGGGTCGCGCGCGCACTTCGTCGGATGCACCCCAGAAAGTTTCATAGGCTTTTTCGGCCCATTCCTTGAACGCAAAGGAACCGCCGGCGTCATTGGCGCCATAATCATGGTCATCCCATGTGGTCATCATGGGGATGCTGCGCCGGAATCGGTCAAATTCAACGCGGCTGTTTAGTTTCTTATAGCTCGCGGCCAGCGTCGGGATGTCCGCCCCATTTGTTGGCCGTGTATCGCCATAGACATTGTCACCGATCAACAAAAACGCCTGCGGCTTTTGCGCGGCAATCACGTCCCAGAATTTCATATCGCGGTTTTCGTTGACGCAACTGCCGAATGCAAAACGTGTAATCACCGTTTCCGCAGAAAGCGCTGGATTGGCCGGTGTCTTGGGCAGTTTGACGTCCAGCGCGGCATAATAAGGGCGCAATGCCTCCTGCGCGCTTTTGGGTGCAGCCTGCGGCGGGGTGAACGTGCTCGCGCATCCCGAAAGAAGCAGGGCGAATATGGGGAGGGCATATTTCATGAGCGCATCTTGCCTTTAATCAACAACTGAGTTGCCCCTTCCTCGTCTTTGGAAAGGAGCGCGTCAATCCCGTATACGGTCGCGAGGTTTTGCGCGGTGATGACATCATCAACCGCACCCTGCGCAAAGATGGAACCTTGATGCAGAAGCACGACATGGTCCGCAAAGCGCACTGCGTGGTGCAAATCATGCAGGACCGCGATGACACCTTTGCCGCTGCGCGCCTGCTGTCGCAACAAATCAAGGATATCGAGTTGATAGCCGGGGTCGAGGTTCGCCAAGGGTTCGTCGGCGAGTATCCATTCAGGCTCTCCCGCCAACACGCGCGCCAGCAGAACGCGCGCACGCTCGCCGCCCGATAGCTCGGTGATAGGGCGCTGCGCAAAGCCATCGGTTGCGGTTGCGTGCATCGCGGCGGCAATAGCCCTGCGGTCATCGGCCGACGCCCCTGCGCCGCGCGCGTGCGGTATGCGGCCAAGCGCAACCAACGCCTCGGACGTGATCGCCCAATGCGTTTCTGCGCCTTGCGGCAGCAGTCCAATGCGCTTGGCCCGCGTCGGTGCGGGCATTGCCGTAATATCTTCGTCGCCAAGCTTTGCGGTGCCGCTGTTTGGCTTTCGCAGGCCCGCAAGGCAGGCCAGCAATGTCGATTTGCCTGCACCATTGGGACCAAGGATGACGCTGAATCTGCCCGCTTCGAACGAGGCATGTATTCCCTGAAGCGTCGTTGTGCTGCCATGTGCGAACCCAAGATTTTGGACATTCAGGTTCATGCTGCACCCTTGCGATAGCGTAAGAGCAGCAGCAGGAAGAATGGCGCGCCAAGCACTGCCATGGCAATGCCAAGCCGCATTTCACCGGGTCCGGGGATGAGGCGCACAAGGCTGTCTGCCGTGAGTGTCAAAACTGCGCCACCCAAGGCAGAAGGCACCAAAATGCGGGATGGCTGCTCACCACAAAAGCTGCGTATGAGGTGCGGCACGATTAGCCCGACAAAGCCGACAACACCCGACACGGCGACCGATGCGCCAACCGAAAGGCCAACGCCAAGAACGATCAGCCACTGCAGCCGGAACAGGTCGACACCAAGGCTTTTGGCGCCATTCTCGCCCAAGGTCAGCGCATCGAGCGCGCGGCCTGTGGTCAGCAACAACAAAACGCCAATTGCCATGCACGGCAGAGCGGTCAGCACGTCTTCCATCAGCCGGTCGGTCAGCGCACCCATCAGCCAGTTGATGATTTCACTGGCGGCAAATGGGTTCGGGGCAATGCTGATAACAAAGGCCGTCAATGCACCCGCCAGCGTGGACAGCACCATGCCGCCCAATATGAACCCGATTGGCCCGCCACCGCGGCCGATTGCCAGCAGCAAAAGGATGCTGGCACATGCGCCAATCATCGCACAGCCGAATAGCCCAAAGGGCACAAGGTTGATGCCCAAGAAGATCGCCAGAACGCCGCCCAGAGCAGCGCTGGCTGAAACCCCCAGCACGGTCGGGTCGGCCAGTGGATTGCGCAAATAACCCTGCAACACTGCGCCCGACAGCCCAAGGACGGCGCCAATGCAAAGCCCAAGAAGCGCGCGGGGAAGGCGAAGCTCAAGGAAAATCCAGCCATCGGCATTATCAGCCGCCCATGACATCGGCCAAATCCAGACCTTCCCCGCCATTAGCGAAAGCAGAAACGCCGCCAGTGTGAGCCAAAGCAAAAGACCCGTCATGAAACGCGACGTCATTGGCCACCTCCGCTTGCGCGCGTATTCAACGATATCCGTGTCTTGGACAAGATCGCGGATATTTTAACGATCGTGGGACCGCCGCAGAATAACAGCTTGTCGGGAAAATCGACGACGCGCGCCTTGCCGTCCAAATGCCGCAATAGCCTTTGCCGCGCGGTAAGCGCTCGGGCATCTTCGCCCTGCGCGCTGGTGGGCATGAAGATAACCGTCGGCGGATTGCGCATCAGGGTCTCCAGCGGCAATATACCCCATGACGCCAGCCCATAATCTGCGCTGGCATTGCGAAATCCGTGACGCTGTAACAGCTCGTCTTGCAAGGTGCCTTTGCCGGCAACAAACCCGCCATTTTGCCAGATCACTGCTGAAACCGGCGGCTGGGCGTTGGCGGGTTTTGGCAACGCATTTTCTATGCGCGCAACCAGTTTTTCACCCGCCTCCACCCTGCCGATGGCTTTCGCCAGCGTACGGATTTGTCCGATGTCCTCTGCAATCGTCGGCGCGACACCGATGGCCACTGTTTTAATCCCTGCGCGCGCCAGCACGGCATTTGCACCCGACGATGCCAGATTGCCGGTCAGCACCAATTTCGGGCGGGCCAAAAGCAATTCTTCTGCGCTTGCACCAAGGGCGGGATACTGCATGGACCATGACAAAGGCGCAGATGCGCTATCGGGATCATGCGAATATTTGCTGACCGCAGTCACTTGGCCGGGCAACGCGATTTCGGCCAGCACGGCGTCAATGCAGGGATTATTCGATACGATACCGCCGGGCATAATTGCAGCGTTGTTGGCGCATCCGGCCAGTGCCAATAGGGGCAAAATGCACCAACCGCGACGCATCAGAATTTGGCCCTGACGCCAAACGCGGCATTGCGGCCAAAGCTGTTATATCCTGCCACGACAGTATATTGCACATCGAAGATGTTATCGACGCGGCCATAAAGCTCAAGCCTGTCGTTGATCGGCAATGACGCCCGCAGGCCAACCAATGCATAGCCATCAAGTGCTACGCTGTTTGACGCATCGTCAAAGCTATCGCCGATCAACAACACACTGCTGCCGACCGAGAGGCCAAACGGCGTTTGCCAGTCGACCGTCAGGCTGCCGCTATGTTGCGGACGTAACGCCAGTCGATTGCCGAAATTCGCACCCGCAGACCGGTTGACCGCATCGACCAGCGTGTAGCTTGCCCGAATGTCCAATCGGTCGGTGGGGTTCAGGTTGAAGCCAGCTTCCACGCCGGTAGATGTCACGCGGTCGATGTTTTCGGACTGAAAAGTTGCAAAGGAAAATGCGATCAAGTCCGTGCTGCGGCGGTTGAAATAGGTCGCGAAAAACCGCGCCTTTCCGTTCAATATTTGCTGTTCGAAACCAAGGTCGAAATTGCGCGCGGTTTCGGGCCGGAGGTCGGGGTTGCCATAAGGTGGCTGACCTTCGTTGAGCGTCGGTGCGCGGAAGCCCTCGCCATAGGTGGCGCGTAACATGGTCTGGCCATCATTGGGGGTGAAGGCAATATTGCCGCCCAATGTCGTTTGCCCGCCATAATCTCTATATTGGTCATGCCGGACCCCGCCCGTCACCGTCAGCCCGGCAAATGGGCGAAGGATGATCTGCGAGAAGCCGCTAGCGACATGGTTGCGTGCGATATCGGCTGCAGCGCCCTCAAAAGATGTGCTGGCGAACGACCGTTCATATTCCAAGCCAGCGGTCAGTGTCAGCGCGTCGTTGACGTCAAACGCCGTGTGATATTCCGCGCGGTCGATGCTGCCACGGACAATGAAGTTGTTGAAGCTGAACAGCACCGGGTCCGTGCCAAGCCGCCTGATATCCGTTCGCGTGTACGCAATGCGGTTTTGCATGCGACCATCGAGCGTAACGACATTCGCCCCGACATAGCCGACAAATTGCCGGTTTCGAGTGACAGGCAGGGCATTCGCGCCGATCCCAAAAGCGGAGTCATATTCCACTGTCGCGTGGTTATAATAGCCGCGGAAATCCAGATTGAAGGCGTCGCTGATGTTGACCTTCAACCGGCCATTGCCCGCGACATTTTCAAAGCCATCGCGTTCGGTGCCGCCCGCCAGAGCGGAAATGCCTTGGGCATCGACATATGACCCGCCAAAGCTACCTTCGAACAGGCCACTGGTTCCGGCGATGTTTGCGTTCATCCGTTTGGTATCGGCGGCACCATATTCCGCGCCGAAGCGTCCTTCGAGACCATCGGCCGGTGCGAGCGATTGGATATTGACCACGCCGCCAATTGCTTGGCTGCCCCAGATGATTGAGTTCGGCCCGCGCAGGACTTCCAGCTGACCGATATTGCCGGTCATCAGCGTGCCAAAGTCAAACGCACCATTGGGGCTGGTGAGATCGTTGATCCGCACCCCATCGATGAGCACCAGCGTCTGCGAACTGTTGCCGCCGCGCAAAAACGCGCTCGTCTGACCGCCAAGACCGCCGCGTGTGGCAACGGTAACGCCGGGCAGGCTTTGCAACGCATCGCCGATGGTGGCGCTTTGCAATTGGTCGAGCCGTTCGCGGTCAACGATATCAATCGCTTGTCCGGTCTCCGATCGCGGCTGTTCAAATCCGCTCGCGGTGACAACGATAACGTCGTCCCATTCATCTGCCATT
>CAZCXQ010000101.1:0-7231 GCA_964502655.1 uncultured Sphingorhabdus sp. | reverse complement strand
GAACGGATCGCTCCGCACGGCGCGAATCTGCAGCACGGACGATGGAATTTTTTGCCGGTTTCTTACCCAATCTTGGTGTCTTTCCAGAGGTCGTCGCTGCGATGGAAGATTCCTATCTGGCGCTAATCGATGCGCTGGATAACCATTTTCAGCATCATCCCTATTTGCTGGGCGGCAGGCCGTGCCGCGGGGACTTTGGCATGATGGCGCCGTTGTTTGCGCATCTCGGCCGCGATCCTGTTCCAGCCATGCTGATGAAGACAAAGGCGCCCAACCTGTTCCGTTGGACGGAACGGATGAACGCTGTCCCAATCAGCGACGGAGAATATCCGGGCTATGGTGAGGACTATTGCTGTCAGGACACCGTTCCCGAAACGCTCATCGCTGTGCTCAAAATTGTCTTTGCTGACTGGACGCCCGGATTGAAAGCCGATGCCGACTGCTTCAATGCATGGGCGGCGCACAAGAAAGCTGGCGATGTGGTCTCGCGATCGGGAGAGCCGCAAATTCATCCCAATGTCGGGAAAGTGGAATATCCTTGGCGCGGTGTGACGATGAAGCGGGGCAGCGCGCCGCATATGCTCTGGATGTTCGCCAGAGCACAAGAGCTGGCGGCGAACAGCGCAGGCGAAGCAGGCGAACGACTAAGTGCCCTCATTGAACATGTCGGGGGCCAAGAGGCGATGGAACTCAGTCTTGCGAAGCGGATCATGCGCGATAACAATATGCTGGTTCTTGCCTGACGCTATTCACGGTTCAAGGCGGTGCTGCGCCAAAGCGACCGATAGTATTCGGTAGCTCCGCTTGCTCCTAATGTCACGAAAGCCCCTGCGCCTGCCAAAGCAGCCGCAGCGCGGCGTAGCCGACCAATATCGCGGTAAATGCGCGCAGAAGCCGCGGCGATAAATAGCGCATTCCGAATATGCTTCCGATCTGCCCGCCGACCAGCACCGCAGCGAGTAACAGGCCATATTCCATAGCAGGCGCAGCAAGCGACTGGGGCCCAGCCTTTATGACCTGCCCAGCCAGCCCTGCGGCCGAATTAATCAAGATATAGAGCGACGCAAAGGCGGCAATCCGCCGCGCCTCCGCCCAGCGGATAAGGTGCAATATCGGCGCCATGAATATTCCGCCGCCAATCCCGGATAGACCAGCCAGCAGACCAACGCCGCCAGAAATCGCCAACAGCAATGGCTTGGGCAATATACGCGCCGACAGCTTTTCAGGCTGAAGCAGCAGGGCAATGGCAGATGCAAGTAATGCCCCGCCCAATATCGTGAGGAAAATCCATTGTTTCAGCGGCACAAGCCCGCCCAGAAACGCGAGAGGCGCGGATACCATTAACAATGGCATGACTTGCGGCCAAGACACCAGCCCGGCGCGTATGAAGCGCATGCTACCGCCCGTCACCACAATGATATTGCATAATAATGCGATGACCGGGATTAGCCGATAATCAACGCCCCACAGCGCCAGCAGCGCCGTATAGGTTGATCCCCCGCCAAAGCCGACCGAGGCATACACAAAAGCGACGAGCGCGAAGAGTCCAGCCAACCAGATCATCTCCGCCCTCCCCGTTCAATGCCTTTAATAAGCGCCGTGACAGTGCTTATATTTTTGCCCTGAACCGCATGGGCATGGGTCGTTGCGACGCAAGTCCGGGTTGCCCGCGAATGGATCGCTCAGGCCCGCTGGAATAGCCGGGCGGGGAATTGTCGTCGTCACCAACCCAAGCGAACCTGCGTCGATGTCATTGGTGTCATCTTCACCGGTGAACGGGTCGATATGCGTCGTCAGGAAATCCGGCAATTCAGGCAGTTGAGGCGGAACGAGCTCTTCTTCTGCGCGGAATTCGTTGGTGGCGATTGTCTTGGTCACGCCTTCACGAATGGCAGCCAACATGCGTTCAAACAGGCCAAACGCTTCCTGCTTATATTCGTTGACCGGGTTCTTCTGCGCATAAGCGCGCAAGTAAATAACCTGACGCAAGGCATCCAAAGTCGACAAATGCTCTTTCCAATGATGGTCAAGCGTTTGCAGCAAAATGCTCTTTTCCACCTGACGCCATACGGTTTCGTCCAGATCGGCGCCCTTTGCCTTAAATCTGGCGGTCGCCAGATCGGCAATTCGGGTTTCAATGATTTCGGGCTCAAGGCCGTCTTCCTGCAACCAGCTATCAATGTCCGGAGCAAGCCCCAGAAGTTCCGCGCATTTCTGCTTCAGTCCATCCACATCCCATTGCTCGGGATAGGTGCCTTCTGGGCAGTGATCGCCAACCAGATTGTTGACCGTGTCGTTGAGCATATCCTCAATGATATCGTCGACGGCTTCGGCATCCATAATTTCGCTGCGCTGGTCGTAAATAACCTTGCGCTGGTCGTTCATGACGTCGTCATATTCCACCAACTGCTTACGGATATCGTAGTTCCGCGCCTCGACCTTGCGCTGTGCGGTTTCAATGGCTTTTGACAACCATTTGCCACCGATGGCCTCGCCGTCTTCCAGACTGGAATTCATCATGCGCGAGAATAATGTTTCCGAGCCGAATATGCGCAGAAGATCATCGTCGAGCGACAAATAGAAGCGCGAGAGACCGGGGTCACCCTGACGGCCTGAACGGCCGCGCAGCTGGTTATCGATACGGCGGCTTTCATGCCGTTCGGTCGCCAAAACAAACAGACCGCCCGCTTCGACAACCTTGGCTTTTTCGGCAGCGATTTCGGCTTTCAATGCTTCAATTGCGGCATCGCGCTCTGGGCCTTCTGGAACATCACGCAATTCATCTTCCAAACGGAATTCAAAGTTCCCGCCCAGCTGAATATCGGTGCCGCGCCCTGCCATGTTGGTGGCGATGGTTACACTGCCCAAACGACCAGCTTGTGCCACAATATGCGCTTCGCTCTCGTGAAAACGCGCATTGAGCACGCTGTGCTTCACATTTTCCTTTTCCAGGAACTCGGAAAGCAATTCGGACTTCTCAATGGAAACAGTACCGACCAAAACAGGTTGGCCGCGTTCATTTGCTTCGCGAATAGTCTTGGCGATGGCGCCAAATTTGTCCTGCGTATTTTTGTAAAACTGGTCGTCTTCATCAATGCGTTGCACGGGCAAGTTGGTGGGGATTTCCACGACGTTCAGTTTGTAAATTTCGTGGAATTCGCCCGCTTCGGTGGCCGCGGTTCCGGTCATGCCCGACAATTTTGGGTACATGCGGAAATAGTTCTGGAAGGTGATTGTTGCGAGCGTCTGGTTTTCTGGTTCGATTTCAACGCCTTCTTTGGCTTCGACTGCCTGATGCAGGCCATTTGACCAGCGACGTCCGTCCATCATGCGACCTGTGAATTCGTCGATGATGATGACCTTGCCTTCTTTGACGATATAATCAATGTCGCGCTTGAACATCACATTGGCTTTGAGCGCCTGATCCAGATGGTGCACAACCAAGGTGTTTTCATAATCATACAGGTTGGTTCCGGTCAGCAACCCGGCGCCCTCAAGCAAGCGTTCGGCCTTTTCAGTGCCGTCTTCGGTCAACGTGACGTTGCGGCTCTTTTCGTCCTTTTCATAGTCGCCGTCATCGAGCTGAAGGACAATCGCATGCACCAGCTTATAGAGCTCTGATTTATCATCGGTCGGGCCGGAGATAATCAGCGGTGTGCGCGCTTCATCGATCAGGATTGAGTCCACTTCGTCGACAATCGCAAAGTTAAATGGACGCTGCACCATTTGTGCGCGTTCATATTTCATGTTGTCGCGCAGATAGTCGAAACCAAGCTCGTTGTTGGTCGCATAGGTGATGTCGCTGTCATAAGCGGCACGGCGTTCATGCTCGGACATGTTCGGAACAACCACACCCGTGGTCAGCCCAAGAAAGCCGTAAATCTTGCTCATCCATTCGGCGTCACGGCGCGCAAGATAGTCGTTCACGGTTACGACGTGCACACCCTTGCCTTCGATCGCGTTCAGATAGCACGCCAAAGTCTCGGTCAGTGTCTTGCCTTCACCGGTGCGCATTTCGGCAATTTCGCCGCGATGGAGCACGATACCGCCGACCATCTGCACATCGAAATGGCGCATACCCATCACGCGCTTCGACGCCTCACGCACCGTCGCAAATGCCTCTGGCAAAATATCATCCAGCGTTTCACCGGCGGTCAGGCGGTCACGGAAAATCTGGGTCTGCCCCTTCAACCGTTCGTCATCCATGACCGAAATTTCGTCTTCGAGCGCGTTGATCTTGTCGACGATCTTCATGATCGATTTGACGTAACGGTCGTTGGACGAACCGAAAATGGCTTTGGCAATTCCGCCGAGCATAACTAATTCCTTTAAAATCATGTGGGAGACGCGCGCAAAATGGCGCGAAATAGGGTGTTAAAGAGCGCACCGCAGCGGGTGCGGAACCCCTACCCTAAAATAATATCGTGCCGGTAGACGGGTGTGTCGGGTGCCAATGCAACGAACGCGATGCTGCCTTCGACGGGCATCAGATGCACGCGGGTCGTCGGCGTCACATGCACCGGCTGCTCAAATGCTTTATCGGCTTCCTGCGCAGAAGCGTCGACATAAGCCTGAACGGCGGCCAAATCCACTGACATGGACGATGAAGAAACGGGGCGCGCAGCCTCCGCAGCGGAAAACCCGCTCAACATCGCCAGTAAGTAAATCAATATGCGCATATAAGGCCCTGTTAGGTGCTGTGGCGGATATAGTTAGCCGCAGCGGCAAAGTCCACACCGAAGCCGCGCGGCCTAATCACTGGCTGCGCTGGTCTTCAAGTCTTCATGCTCCAGTGACAGCCGGAACTTGATGCGTTTGGCCTGTGGCTTGCCGTCACTATCCAGAAATGGAGCGACATCACCCTTCCCACTAGCTGAGCAGACGAGATCCAAGAAGCTCTTATCAGGGATTTGAGCAAAGAGCGCGCCTTCGCTCTGCGTTTCACAACGCGTACGCTTACCTGCCGCGTCAAATTCCAGAGTAATCCCAATGGAACCGGGTTTTTCAAAAGGATTTGGGCGGGGACGCGGAGGGTTCATAGATGCAGCGGCAGCGGGTTTCGGAAGGCGCCAAGACAGCGTATGCGCGCTCTTTCCGGCAGATGGCGCTCCATTCACGTCCAACGCCGGCTCAAAACTCCAATCGCGCGCAAGTGCACATGCCTGTTGGTCCAGTTCGGGAGCCTTACTGCTGACGGTGATCGAACAATCTAAAACTTTTCCAGTGCCATCGACATTGAGCATAAACGTTGACTGTCCCTGCTTTCCGTCGGCCAAAGCCGCAGCAGGATATTTATCGGCAGGTATCCTCAGCTGCGCTGTATTTGAAGGCTTTGGCGGGCGCGGTAGACTTTCGGTTATTCTAGGCATTGATGCCATGCTCAACATTTCCGGTATTTGCCAGCGGACACGGTTCGAATAGCTGCCGGTGGTCGCAACACCCTTTTTACCCTGCGCCGGATAAAATTGGGCGCGCGCCATAACATTATCGCAGGTTACCTTATCGAGGTCAGCATGTCCGCTACTGCTGGTGATCGCACAATTGGTCACACGTCCATCGACAGACACATCTACTGTAAATGCCGTTATGCCTTCACGGAATTCGCGCAGCGCGAGGGCCGGATAATCACTTGTGTTTGCCCAGGTTCCGGGATTATTTTTGGGTATCGGCGGGCTTTCCCGCCCTTTTTCGGGTGCGGGCATAGGAATAGTGGGGACCATGACAACCGGCAGCGGCGGCGCAGGTTTTTCGGCGTTTGTTTCGACCACAATTGATGCTAGCGCCAACACCGAATAAACAAGCATGTCTTTGTTCTCCCTGATCTGACGGGAGTTTAGCAAAAGGTTTCTTAAGTGTTAGTAAAATCACCGCTCGCCAAACCATTTCCCAACATGCCCGAAATCGCGGGTGCAACGCCCCGTGTGGCGCGTGCTGGGTATAAGGATTGGGGTCGCTGCGACTTAAGCTATATCGCGCTGGACGAAGGCACAACGGTCGCTGGCGTCACAACACAAAATATATGCTGCTCTGCCGAGGTCGACCTTTGCCGCGCGAATTTGGCGCATGGCCGCGCGCGCGCTTTGGTAGTAAATGCCGGGAACAGCAACGCCTTCACCGGACAGCGCGGCAAGGACGCAGTAGATGCAATTACCGCACAAGTTGCAGGTCATCTGAACTGCGATGCTTCGGAAATTTTCGTCTCGTCCACGGGTGTTATCGGCGTTCCCCTGCCTATCGATAAAGCGATGTCTGGATTGAGCGCTGTTTTTGATGCCGCACCGTGCAGTTGGGAAGACGTGACGCACACGATCGGCACCACCGACACCTTCGCGAAAGGCGCGACCGCAAGCGCCATTGTCGATGGCCGCAAAGTGCAGCTCGTGGGCATTATCAAGGGTTCAGGCATGATCGCGCCCGACATGGCGACTATGCTTGGCTATATTTTCACCGACGCCGCCGTGGACGCCGCTTTTTTGCAGCAGATGTTATCGGCGTCGAACAAAACCAGTTTCAGCTGTATCACCGTCGACAGCGACACATCGACCAGCGATACTGTGTTGGCATTTGCAACGGGCAAAGCAGGCAATACGCCACTGACGTCTTATGACGATGCTGGCGCGGACGCGTTTGCTGCGGCGTTGAATGACATCTGCCGTCAACTCGCGCATCTCGTTGTCCGCGATGGCGAAGGCGCGCAGAAGTTTATCGAAATCAAAGTGTCCGGCGCTGCGAACGATGATAGCGCGCGGAGGATCGGCTTGGCGATTGCCAATTCGCCCTTGGTCAAAACCGCAATTGCCGGTGAAGATGCCAATTGGGGCCGCGTCGTTATGGCCGTTGGCAAAGCAGGAGAGCCTGCAAACCGCGACAGCCTATCCATCAGTTTCGGGGCAACGCAAGTTGCGCGCAATGGCCTAGCGGTCGCCGGATATGATGAAGCGCCGGTGGCGCAACATCTTAAGCAGAATGAAATTCAAATCGGCGTTGATCTTGGTATCGGGGCCGGACATGCAACGGTCTGGACCTGCGACCTCACCCACGGCTACATCAGCATCAACGCCGATTATCGCAGTTAAAGCGCGGCTTCCAACCAGCTTTTCAACTGGGCCTTTGGCGCAGCGCCGACTTTCGTGTCCGCAATTTCGCCGCCTTTGAACAGGATCATCGTCGGGATGCCGCGCACGCCATATTTTGCTGGCGTATCGGGGTGATCGTCGATGTTCAACTTCAC
>CAZCXQ010000100.1:0-7391 GCA_964502655.1 uncultured Sphingorhabdus sp. | reverse complement strand
GATGCCGATGGCGGCCCCGGCCGTCCCGTCGCCGACGGCGGGCTTGGCTATAGCTGTCTTGCCGAAGTGCGCATGGTCGAAAAAATCGCGACGGGCGAAATGACCACGCCATTCCTGCAAGACGGCGACATCGTCCGCATCGAAGTGCGCGACGATGCTGGCCACAGCATTTTCGGGGCGATCGAACAGACCGTGCATTTGGCCTGATAGGGGCGGCGCGCAGCCGTCCCGTTCACTGTTTCGAAAACGCGTCGCCAAGTTTGCAGGCGGCTGGCCCTATGATAACGATGAACAGCGCCGGCAGAATGAAAAGGATCAGCGGCACCGTCATAATAGCGGGCAAACGTGCGGCCTTTTCTTCTGCACGCATCATCCGGTCGTTGCGGAATTCGGCCGACAAGACGCGCAATGCTGATGCCAATGGCGTTCCATATTTTTCGGTCTGGATCATGGTTGTGACAACGCCCCGGATCGAGTCCAAATTGACGCGGTACGCCAGATTTTCAAAGGCAGCACGGCGCTCGGTTAAAAAGCCAAGCTCAATCGCGGTGAGCGCAAATTCATCGCCCAATTCGGGATAGCCGCGGCCCAGCTCCTTTGCCACGCGGTTGAACGCGGCGTCGACGGTCAAGCCAGCCTCTGCGCAAATCACGAGCAGATCGAGCGCGTCTGGAAGTCCCTTGCGGATGGCATCGGTCCGTTTCGTCACCAGGTTCGTCAGATAAAGGTCAGCGGCCTTGTAACTCAAAATCGTCGCCGCTGCGAATGCACCAAATTTCTTGAGCGCGCTCCAGTCGGGTACGCCGTCCAGAGCATAAATCCACAAGCAGGCTCCGCCACCGAAAATGATCGGCAGCACCATGCGGCTGAAGATTACAGTTACGGCGAGTTCTTTACGGCGGATACCCGCCTGTGCCAGCCGTTGCTGCACAACCTTAACCTGATCGTCCTGCAAAACCTGAAGTTTTGACAGCAGCTGGCGCATTTTATCGGTGGTTTCGGTTTTGCGGACAAGCTTGGCGCGCTTTTTCGATGTTGTCGCAGTGATACCGGCTTTCAGCTGCTCACGGCGTTCGTTTAGCGCCTTCACGCGCTTGGCCATAGGATCGCGCACGGTAACCACTGAATATATGGCAACCATGACAGCGATACCTGCCACGACCCAAAGCAATGTCGCAACCCACATGGCATCCATGCCCAAAAGTTGAGGTCCACCTGGATTGGTCATTTTTGCTATCCTGCCCCCAAACTTAAATTTCGAAACGGACCATTTTGGCCATTATGAAGACGCCAATCGACATCCATATTGCGCCGACGACACCCGCGATCATCAAACGGGGTTCGTAGAAGAAACCTGAGAGATATGGCGCGTTAATCATCCAGATCATGCCGGACACGAAAAATGGCAACGACCCGACGATGTAGGCCGATGCCTTCGCTTCAGATGACATTGCGCGAATTTTGAGCTTCATCTGCGCGCGCTTGCGCAAAACATCCGCAAGGTTGGCCAGTGTTTCAGCCAAGTTACCGCCCGTTTCGCGCTGAATGGCCAAGGTAATCACGAAAAACTGGAATTCCGGGGTGCCAAGCCGATCCGCCGTTTCCTGCAGCGCGTCTTCCATGCTTTTGCCGATTCTGATTTTCTCGACGACCAATTTAAACTCTTCGCCAACAGCGCCGGCTATTTCCTTTGCGATCACACTTAGCGTTTCGCTCACCGGCATGCCTGATTTCAAACCACGTACCAAAAGCTCGATGGCGTCAGGAAAATTCTTGGTGAAATTTTTGATACGTCGCCCGATAAGGAAGTTGACGACTATGTGCGGCAGGCCAGCGCCGATCAGCAGCCCGCCAAAAACGCCGATAAGAAACGATACGCCCTTGAGCCAGAGAATCGCCATGATGATAAATGCAAGTCCGCCCGACGCGTACATATATTGCTGCAACGTCCATTTGTTGCCGGTTTGGGCCAGACGCACGCTAAGCTTGTCGGCATAAGTGGTCGGTTGGCCGTCGGCGACGATGAGCGGGCGGCGCGCGGCAACCACCTTGCGCATTTGCTGTTCCACGCGCACGTCGGCGCTGTCCGAATGACGCATTTTGATAGCGCCAAGACGGCGTGCCGTCGCCTTACCGCTATTGGGGCCTGCAAAGGCGAGCGCTATCAGAACAAAGAACAATATTGTTCCCGCCGCGATCATAAATGTCTGCATTGTCATCCGCTCTGCTACCTATGCGCTGGGTGGTCCCATGCCCGCTTCACTTTTTTTTCAACATCGATTTGAAACTGGTAAAAACAGTCTTTTTCGATGGGCTCTTGGCATCCACTGGTACAGCGTCGTCCATTTCTGCAAAGTTGCTAGCAACCATTTCGGCCAACGATATGATGCCAGTGGAAAGCTTGCTTGTACGAATGGCTTCGGCAACTGGCTGGCCCAGTTTCGCCGCTTGCGCCACCGACTTGGGGTCCGCTGGCAAAAGCAGATCGATCTTGCGTTCGATCGTGCTTTCAAAATCCTTGCGGCTGATTTCGACAATGGCTGGTTGAACATTGTTGGCGACCACCAGCACTTTGCAATGCGGCGCGTTCTGTTTCAGCCATGCCAACACGCGAATGCTGTCGCGCGCTGAAGCCAGCGTCAGTTCGGTTGTGACAACCGCAATATTCACGTCGTTCATAAGATGCGGATACGCAATCAGCATGCTGCGTGGCATATCGATGACGGTGTTTTCGAACGCTGCGCGGAATTCTTCCTGCAGCTGGAAAAAGGCCGATCCATCGGTCAATACCGGGCTGTTCATTGGCGCTTCTGCGGACAAGATCGACAGACGTTCATTGGCTTTGATCATGGCGCGTTCGATAAACAATCCGTCGATGCGGCTTGGGTTATCAATGGCGTCGGTCAAACCGCGGCCGGGTTCCAAATCCATCGCAAGCGCGGCGGTGCCAAAGTGAACATCAAGGTCGAGCAAGCCTGTTTGATGGCCTTGTACTTGCGAGAATACCCATGCCAGCGATGCCGCAATGGTGGAAGCGCCTGATCCACCGCGGGTTCCGATGACTGCGGTCGACACATGTGGCCGGTCAGCATGGCCATCATCCGCCTTTGGTGCACTCAATGCGGCTTGTGCATTGGCGAATGAATCGCGCAGCGCGTCAGGGCTCAGCGGCTTCAACAGATAATCCTGCAGACCGGACATCAGTAAGTCGCGGTACAGGCGAACGTCGTTCACCTGACCAACTGCAATCACGATTGTTCCAGGCTCGCACACTTCAGCAAGGCTGTTGATGTCGCTGATCGGATCACCCGATTCCGACAAATCGACCAGCAATATCTGCGGGCTTGCCGAAACGGACAGCGATTGAATGGCGTTACGCAGGCCGCCTTTATAGGCTTTGTCCGGGTTCCAGCCCATTTCCTCACACACGCCGCGAACGACATCAAGCGTGAGGTCGTCGCAGACATAAGCGCTAATCGGGTCGCGCGTTCCGGAGATACCGGATTTCCACGGAGCGTTCATCAATTGCCTCCAGTCTTTGTCTTGTACGCGTTCACCGCTGCTTTGCCGCTGTTGCTGTCGAGCCGCTTGTTATCGCGTCCACGCACCAAATCTTCGGGGTCTGCCACCATGGCGGCAAGGTTGGAATTCATGGCGCAGCCGTAGTTGCTGTTGTTACCTGAATTAAAGTTTTGGCCGGACGTTGTGCGATTGTCGGGACAGGACGGCACCGACGCTTCGGATCGCGTGACAACAACGCGAATATTGCCGGGTGCGATTATGCCGGGGGTTGCCGGTGCGCGTTCGGCGACCATGACGCCGCGCTCTGCGGCTGCGGCACGCACATCACGGGCGGCATCTTCATTGGCGAAGCCATCGCCGCTATCGATCGAAATGCGGTCGCCATAACGAAGGTCCAGCGTTTCAAACCATTCGTTCAAGCGCTTCTGGTCGGCACTGGCGATACCATTGGCGTCCGCGGCAAGATCGATGGCGTAATTGGTGCGCTCGACAACGGGTTGGTGCACCGAATACATGGATGTGTTTGTTGGCAATGTGCCGCAACCGGCCAGGCCAAGGCTTGCAGCGATCAGGATTGTTACCTTTTGCATATCTTGTCTCCTTGCATGGTCGGTCAATTGTCGAAGCTGAAGCCGGGGCCGCTTGGCCCTGTCGCAGAGGCTTGCGATTTGACTTTTTGGGCCAACGGCGCGGGTGCGTCGGTCACGGATCCCAGTTCGGGGCCATTGGATACGCCTGGCGCAATCGCTGGCATGGGGCGGGTTTTTTCGCCCTTGTCGCTGGTCACCTTGCCGAGCAAAATGCGTTCAAGGTCATTTGGCGAATGCAATCCGTCGGTCGGCAAAACAATCTCGCTATCGGATACGGGTTTCACCAAATAGGGCGTGACAACGATCATCAGTTCGGTTTCGTTACGCCGCCAACCGTTGGATTTGAAAAGCGCACCCAGCACAGGAAGGTCACCCGCACCAGGCATCTTGTCGACCGAGCTGCCCATGGTGTTGCTTAACAATCCAGCGATCATCATGCTTTGACCCGAACCAAGCTCAACCGTCGTTTCGGCCATTCGCGTCGTGGTCGCGGGCACTTCAAGGCCGCCGAAGCGCACGGCGCCCTGCGATGAAATATCCGAGACTTCCGAACGCACCCGCAGAGAAATGCGGCCATCCGACAACACCGTTGGCGTGTAGGTCAGGTTGACGCCGTAATTTTTATATTCGACGTTGGTGCCATTGTTTGACGATGTCACCACGGGGAACGCGCCGCCTGCCAAAAATTCCGCCGTTTCGCCGGATACCGTTGTCAGATTGGGGTTCGCTAAGGTTGAACTCAGGCCCGCCTTTTCCGATAGATCGAAGGCAGCGGCTACGTCCATGCCAAACAAGCGGCCAGCTGCTGTCAGCACATTTGTGCCCGCAGGAACGTCGAATTGATACTGCGTATATGGGCCTGTTATATATTGTCCGGTCGCCGGGTTGAACGGAAGCGATATGGATTTTGCGGGCAGGCCAAATAGTGCCGACGCATCTACGAGCGGAAGGTTGTCCACGTTCGTGACCGAGCTGATGTCCGCGATATCACGTCCTTGATACACGCCGCCAAGGATACCGGTCCCGCCATGATCGCGGGTTTTGAGATTGCCCGAAATTTCCTTCATCAGCGAGCGGCTGACTTCAGCGATGCGGACCTGCAAATTGATTTGCAGCGGCGTTGCGTTTTTCAGGCGGGTTACGACTTGCGTATTCCCGCCCGTAAACGCCTTTACCAAAGCTTCGGCCTCCGCCGCTTCTTCGGGTTGGTTGACGGTGCCTGTCAGCAGGATCACGCCATTCATCGTGCTAACAATGATTTTTGAATCGGGCATCGCCAGCGCCAGCATTTGCGAGACCGAGTCCATATTGTTGCCGACGCGGACGGTTGCCTGATACACGGTGCGGCCGGCGGCATCGGTTGCGTAGACGGTAGTTTCGCCGGGGCCCTTGCCCAGAATGTAGATCTGGCGTGCGGTTTTCACCTCGACATCGGCGATGCTGGGGTCCGCGACCACCACATCGGTGATGCTAGCCCCCAGATTGACCTGTTGCCCGCGTCCGATGGACAAGATGAGCAACTTGCCATCTTTTGCCGATTGCGCCGACGCTGCTGTTGGCATCCCGACCAACGCGCCGACTAACGTGCTCGTGCCGATGGCTGCGGTCATAACCGCGGCGGTAAGGCCCGATTTGAATGTGGTGAAACGTGCCATATTGTTGTTATCTCCGGCTAATGTCGATTTCGGTCACATTGCCGCCACGCGACACACGGACCACTGGACCCTTCATAATTTTCTCGACTTGCCTTTGCGTGCGGGCCTGTTCGGCTGCGACCGCCAATGGCATTTGTTCGGGCATGCTGCTGCGTTGAAAGCGTGAGACGTCGCCGCCGGTTGCATAGCTGCTTTTGCTGGCGCTTGGACGCTGCGCGAGCTGGCGTAGGATCGCCCGTTCCTGATCCGCCGTTGCACCTTCGGGGATGTTGATATCGCCCGAGGCCAGCGCTTGTTCCAGTTCGGCGGCGTTGTCGGCCAACGAACGCAGGGAAAGGCTGATGGTGCCGATCGATTGGGCGACCGTAATCTTCTCCGCAATGCGCGGGGTCGCTTCAATCGTCACCAATTTATATTCAGAGACGACGGTATTGCCCTTGTCATCGACAGACGGGGTTGAACGTTGGTCGGTCGCCAACACACGCAGGTTGCGGACGATGGTTTCGGACACCTTCAATGGCGGGCCAGCGCTTGCTTCGACATTTTGCGTGAGCACAAGGTCAACACGGTCACCGGGGAAGACAAAGCCTGCAACACCGGTCAATGCCGACACCGGCACCGTTACGGCGCGCATGCCGGGGCCAAGCGCAGCGGCGAGGAAACCGCGGTCACCGGGCTTAACGATCGAGCCTTGGGTCAATGGCTGGCCAGCGGTCACGGCGTTGCGCACGACGGTGCCAACAAGGCTGTCAATGGATGCGCCACCGTCCCCTTCTTTGAAATAGGCGGTTTCGATCAATTCTTTCGGCCAGGGTTGATAGCGCACGCTGTCGGCGGTGATGATCGTGCCAACGGGCAGGGCCTTCGTCGCGACGAGGACTTTGGGCCCGGCGGGTGCGGGTGCCGGCGCGACGGCTGCCGCCGCTGGGGGTGCAGACGCACCGGTGAACATGCTGCGCGCCATAAGGGCGGTCACTGCCGCGATTAAAAGCGCAGCCACCAGCAATATGACTTTTTTCCTATCCATTACCTATTGTCCCCTGAAAGGTCCCCTGATCGAACCCAGCTATTTCATGTAAAATGGTTAAAAATCCGTTCACCGGTGATCCAAAGCCCGGAAAGCGCTATCGCCACACCATAGGGAATCCGCGCGGGCCCCTTGCGCTGTTTCCATTTGTGGATCGCAAGAAAGATGATGGTGACCAGCGCGCCGATGATTGATGCGTATAAGATGAGGCGGATGACCTCGATCCAGTGGAACCATAATGCCAACGCGGCAAAAAGCTTCACATCGCCGCCGCCCATGGCGCCGAAATGGAACGCGGTCGCAAAGACAATGAACGTAATCGCGGCGGTCAAAAGATGTATGCCGATATCGGTGAGTGTAAACCCACCACTGGCCAGCCAGAATAATGGCGCACCGAGCGCAATCGCGATGGTTATCTTGTTGAAAATAAGCCGGTATCTGATGTCGGTGTAGATTGATACCAACAGCGCAATTGCCAAGCCGCCAAGGGTTGCGTAAGCGAGAGTTTCACTGGTCATCTGCACAGCATTAACCATGAAAGATTACCAAAAAGTAACCATGCACGCACCGAAAACACCGATGAACCGCCGCGCAATT
>CAZCXQ010000099.1:0-7402 GCA_964502655.1 uncultured Sphingorhabdus sp. | reverse complement strand
CGCCGCAGCCGTATATTTTAACAAGGTCATGGATGTATCTCCTTCGCATGACGTCCAACACAATGTCGTCACGCGGAGGAAAACCCCGATTGCGCCAGTGTCCCGCAAGCACAAAGGACAAACCGCAATCAGGCAGGTCTCCTGGCTCCCGGGTCAGTGCTCTTGCCCCGCCTTCCCAGTTTCACGGTTACCCGTTTCCCCAGTGGCATTTGGAGCAGAAGCTCGCCGGTTACAGTTGCGGGAACAGCGCCGGATTTCCGCCGGCTTCCCTATTATCCACGCTCTCGCGCAGACCTGGTGCGTGCGTAAAGGTTACGCCGCTTTTTTAAGGAGGGCAAGGGTTTCAGCGGCTATGAGCGCTGGCGTTATTTAGTGGCGGGTCTTGCCGGGGCGTTGCATGCCCCAAAATTGCGGGCCTTCGGGGACTTGCCAGCTATGCTTGATAGCAAAACCAAAGCTTTGATATAACGGGATATTATGTTCGTCGGCTGTTTCCAAATAGGCGGGCAATCCATCCTGATCTGCCCGCTCCAGCCCTGCGCGAATGGCAGCGCCGCCATAGCCTTTTCCCTGATAGGCCGGGTCGCATCCCGCATAATGTAAATACCAGACAGGCTCTTTTGGCAGATGTTTTTCGATTAAGTCGGCGACTTCAAGACCGCGAAATATCGAAAAGCGTAGCTGCTGGACGAACGGCACGATCAGCCGCGCGGTATCCAACATGCTGTCGCGCGCATTCCCCGGACCACGCCATAAAGTGACGGCTTCAATGCCGTCAGTGCCGTACACCGCGCCTTTGCGATGTTCGTCGCGCAAGAACAAATGGAACACGCCCGTAAGCCGCTGTGCGCGCAGCTTTGCGTCTGGAATGACATAGCTCCACCCGGTCTCGGTCTGGAACGCCCGCGCCAATGTCTCGGCAATTTCCAGATTGTCCGTTGGCTTCAACAAACGTGCGTGCGGCAAATTAGGCCTTCGCTTGGGTTAGGATGGGCAGATTGCGGACGCGCTTGCCGGTGGCCGCGAACAACGCATTGGCCAAGGCAGGGGCAGCCGGAGGAACACCGGGTTCGCCAATGCCGCCCATATCCGCACCGCTGTTGAGGAAGTGGATATCCATCACCAAAGGTGCGCCTGCCATTTTCAGCAACGGATAATCGGCCAAGTTGCTTTGCTGAACCGCGCCATTTTCAAGCGTAATCGCCTCACCAATGGCGGATGAAAGCCCCATGATCGTGCCGCCTTCAATCTGTGCCATGGCGGCGTCCGGATTAACAATGCTTCCGGCGTCTACGACCGTTGTCACCTTATGCACTTTGGGCATGCCGTCTTCACCGACCGACGCCTCGATCACATGCGCGACGATGGTTCTGAAACTTTCGACCAGTGCCACGCCGCGACCGGTTCCGGCGGGAAGGGGGGAGCCCCAACCACTGCGCGCAGCCACCTCGTCCAAGACGCGCAAATGCCGCGATCCTGCCTTCAAATGGTTGCGGCGAAACACCACGGGGTCTTCGCCCGCTGCATGGGCCAGCTCGTCCATGAAGCTTTCATTGTAAAAGCCCTGCTGTGTCGAATTGACCGAACGCCATGCGCCCGTTTGCTGGTTCGAAACATGTGCAAAATGCCGGCGCGATACCGCGGGCAGGACATAAGGAAATACCGTTTCACTCTCGGCGCTTTCGGGTTGGGCATAGTCGTTGCGATATGCCTTTATCCGCTTTTCTTTGGTCAAAGACGCCTTCAGCGCGGCGGAGCTTTGTGGGCGATACGCGCCTTGGGCGACTTCTTCTTCGCGGCTCCAGATAAGCTTGACGGGATAGGGCAATTGCATCGCAAGCTTTGTCACCTGACCCACGATTTCCATATACATGGGTAAGCGGCGGCCAAAGCTGCCACCTATCATCATCGGGTGGAAGGTCACATCATCCGCGTCGAGACCGGATACCTCAACGGCCATCATCTTGGTCGCAAGTGGGTCCTGCATGCCGCCCCAAATGTTGAGCTTCCCATCCTTAAAATGGGCGGTCAGGGCGAATGGCTCCATCATCGCGTGGTGCAAAAATGGTACCTGATATTTCGCTTCAATCGGCTTTGCGCCAAGTCCCGCCTGCACATCACCGTCACCGGCTGTGCTATCAGCATCGCCCTTGGCTATCAGGTCATCCTGCGCTTTGAAAATGGATGCGGTCGAAATGCCGCCATTGCCGCCGTCCGAAAACTCTGGTGTGAGCGCGCGCAAGCCGGAAATGGCTGGCCAATAGCCTTTCGCCACGACAGCAACCGCATCATCGAGCTTGATGACTTTCTCGACGCCTTTGACCGCCAACGCAGGCGCGGTGTCCACGGACGTTAATTTGCCGCCACGCACAGGTGCAGCCATGATCGTTGCGACGCGCATGTCGGGGACCGAAAAGTCCATGCCATATTGGGCGCTGCCATCGACCTTCGCGGGAATGTCGAGCCGCTGCATCGATTGGCGCATGATGCGATATTGCGACGGATCCTTTAACTTTGGCGCATTATCGAGCGACAAGGTTGCTGCTTCCGCCGCCAGTTCGCCATAGCGGAGTGCACGGCCGGATTTGGCATGGATGACGTGGCTGTCCTGTGTCGTCAGTTCGGCGGCCGGAACGGCCAGGCGCTTGGCAGCGGTTTCAACCAATGCCAGCCGCGTCGCCGCACCGACATTTTGAAACGTCACCCGGCCCGTGAACCGCAACGCCGTGGAGCCGCCGGTCATCTGAAGGTTCATTTGCCGCGCGAGGAAGGACAGGAATGATTGCGGAATGCCATTAATGATCGCGGGCTGCCCCGTCATATCGGCAAGGAAAGCGCGTCCAAGCCCCACATTGGCGAACGCCGGTTCTGCGGGCGCGGAAACAACGCGCACCTGATCCCATGCAGCATCCAGCTCTTCGGCCAGCATTTGGGCAAGACCGGTGTTCGATCCCTGACCAATGTCGGTGTGCGGCGAATAAATGGTGATGCTGTCATCCTCACCAATTTTCAGCCAGGTAGCAAAGATGTGACCGCCGTCGCTTTCAAGAAGCGCCTTGGCGGATTTGGCGGCATTGCTGTCGGCGATGGAGATACCGAACAGGCCGGCACCGACGACCGCGACACCACCAATGAGGAAAGCGCGGCGTTTGACGCCCTTGCGCTTTGCTGGCGCGGCTGCTTGCATGTCTGCTGTTGGGGTGTCAGCCATTATGCGCCTCCTTCTGCAGGTTTCGCCGCTTTCGCCGCTTGCCCGGTTGCGGCATGTATCGCCTTGCGAATGCGCGGATAGGTGCCGCAGCGGCAGATGTTGGTCATCGCCTCGTCAATTTGTGCATCGCTTGGGCTGCCCGTTTTTTCGATGAGCGCCACAGCGGCCATAATTTGCCCCGACTGGCAATAGCCACATTGCGGAACCTGCGCAGAAATCCATGCTTGCTGGACCGCGTGGAGCGTGCCGTCTGCAGATTTCAGGCCTTCGATGGTGGTAATCGATTTGCCTGCGACTTCGCTGACGGGAAGGCTGCACGAACGGGTCGGTTCGCCATTCACATGAACAGTGCACGCGCCGCACGCCGCAATGCCGCATCCGAATTTCGTGCCGGTCAGGCCAAGCTCTTCGCGGATGACCCATAGCAACGGCGTGTCTGGTTCCGCCGCAAGCGCGACTGGCTTGCCATTGATTGAAGTCTGAATTGCCATGCAAATAAGCTCCCGCCCAAAACTGCGTTTCATATAGCAACGCTCCTGCCTCTTTGCTAGCGCATTGCCATGACTATGGGCAGCGCCAACCACGACCGTATCCTTGCCGCCGCAATCGACTGGGCAGGCGCGCCTATGGCGATTGCGACGGTGGTCGAAACCTGGAAATCCGCGCCATGTCCGGTCGGCACCCATATGCTTGTGCATGCGGACGGGCGCTTTGTGGGTTCGGTTTCCGGCGGTTGTGTCGAGGGCGATGTTCTTGAACGCGCACACATGGTTTTGGCAGGCGCGCCGCCGGTGCTCCGCCGATATGGCGTTGCCGACGATGCGGCGTGGGAAGTTGGTCTGCCCTGTGGCGGGGATATTCAGGTGCTGGTCCAGCCTGTTTCCGCCGATGGTTTTCCGGCGCATCTGTTTGGCGATATCATCAACGCGCGCTCGGCCGGTGCGGCGCTGTCGGTTGTGACGGATTTGGAAACGGGCCGAAGTGCCTTGCTGGACGATGCTGCGAGCGCAGGCTTCGTCAATATCTACCATCCGCCGCGCCGTTTGCTGATTGTGGGCGCGGTTGAAATTGCATCGGCCCTTGCCGCCATTGCGGTGTCGCAGGGGGTCGATGTTACATTGTGCGACCCGCGTGGACGGTTTTTAACGGCGGAACGCTTTCCCGGCATCCGGTTGGATGACCGCTGGCCCGATGATGCGGTCAAGGCTTTTGCGCCCGATAGCCGAAGCGCGATTGTGACGCTTAGCCATGATCCCAAAATCGACGACCCTGCGCTGGCGGCGGCGCTGGCGAGCCCTGCGGCCTATGTCGCTGCGCTCGGTTCTGTCCGGTCGCATCAGGCGCGTCTTGCGCGGCTCTCGGCCGCAGGCGTAAGTGCAGAACAATGCGCGCGCATTGAGGGGCCAGCGGGCGTTGCGATTAACGCCATCAGCGCGCCGGAAATCGCGCTGTCTATCGCGGGTGGCATGATCCGCGCGTTCAACCAAGGCTTACGTTAATGCAGGCGAAGGACGTCGCGATCGTCCTGCTGGCGGCGGGCAATGCGCGGCGCTTTGGTGCTGATAAGTTGATGGCGGATTTTGAAGGTACGCCACTGGGTGCACGTGCGGCACATGAACTGGCCGGCATTGCGGCATCAGCGCATTTAGCAGTGTGTCAGCCCGACGCAATTATTGCGGCACATTATAAGCGTTTGGGATTTGATATTGTCGATAACCCGAACCCCGGCATCGGGCTATCGGGCTCGCTTCATCTCGCGGTTGAGGCTGCGATGCGGACAAGTGCGCAAGCCTTGCTTATCGCGCTGGCCGATATGCCGTTCGTGCAAGCTGCCCATGTCGAGGCTCTGATTGCCGCTTGCACCGATAATGTGGTGGCATCGTTTGATGGACACCAGCCCATGCCGCCTGCGATATTTCCGCGCGCGCATTGGCCGGATTTGCTGGCGACAGTTGGCGATGCTGGCGCGCGGCATATTCTGGCCGATGCAGAAAAAATCGCAGCACCTGCGGGCACATTAGGCGACATTGATACGGCAGATGATTTGGCCGCTTCAAAAGTTTCGCTTCATCGCATAGACCGTGCGCAATGAACCAAATATCTGCCCGCCCCGCCATCGAAGCTGCTTTGCGCAATCCGAACCTTATGGCGGCGGCTGTCGCGCTTTCCGAAAACAGGTTGGAGGATGCAGAGCCGCTGTTGCGCGGTCATTTGCGTGATGCGCCGACTGATGTTGCCGCCATTCGCATGATGGCGGAATTGGCCGCGCGTGTGGGCAGGTTGAAGGATAGCGAGGCATTGCTTCGCCGCGCGCTTGAGCTGACGCCTGACTTTGGTGCTGCACGTGCCAATCTGGCAACGGTGCTGTATAAGCAGAACCGGTTTCCAGAGGCGCTTGAGCATCTGAACGCCGTGCTTGCCGAAGACGGTGATAATCCGGTGCAGCAAAATTTGAAGGCTGCGGCACTCGGGCGGATTGGGGGCTATGCAGAAGCAATTGCGCTGTATCAGGAGCTAACCGCGCGTTTCCCCGATCATGCCAAATTGTGGATGAGCTATGGCCATATGCTCAAAACCGTCGGCAATCAGGACGAAAGCGTTGCGGCATATCGCCACGCCATTTCGGTGGAACCAACGCTGGGCGAAGTGTATTGGAGCCTTGCCAATTTAAAAACCTACCAGTTTTCGGACGAAGATGTTGCGGCGATGGATGCCGCGCTGACGTCCGCCGGATTGGTGGCCGAGGACGCGTTTCACCTGCATTTTGCACTGGGCAAGGCAAGCGAAGAGCGCGCGGATCATGCCGCCGCCTTCGCCCATTATGCCAAGGGCAATGCGCTGCGCAGTGCGGAGCTGCATTATGATCCGCAAGGCGTCAGCACGCAGGTCGATCAGATTATTGCCCAGTTCACCCCGCCATTTTGGGAAGCGCGCGCGGGGCAGGGGCATAAGGCGCCAGACCCCATTTTCATCATCGGCATGCCGCGTGCGGGTTCGACGCTGGTTGAGCAAATCCTTGCGAGCCATTCCATGGTGGAAGGGACGATGGAATTGCCCGACATTCCAGCCATGGCGCTGCGTGAAGGGCGCGGGTCGGACTGGATTGATGCGACCGTTGCGCTATCCGCCGATGATGCCGAAAGGCTTGGCGCAGAGTTTATCGAGCGCACGCGTATCCAGCGTAAAACCGACAAGCCATTTTTCATCGATAAGCTACCCAATAACTGGAATTATCTGGCGTTCATCCGCCTAATTCTACCCAACGCCAAAATCATCGATGCGCGGCGGCACCCGCTTGATTGCTGCTTTTCCAATTATCGCCAGCATTTCGCCAAGGGGCAGGCGTTCAGTTATGACCTTGCGCATATGGGCCAATATTATGCGGATTATGTGCGGGCGATGGCGCACTTTGATGCGGTTGCACCGGGCTATGTCCACCGCGTCATTCACGAACAATTGTTGGAAGATCCGGAGCAGGAAATCCGGAAACTTTTGGAATATCTGGGGTTGCCGTTTGAAGAGGCATGCCTGAATTTCCATGAAAACAAGCGCGCCGTGCGCACTGCGTCGAGCGAGCAGGTCCGCCGCCCGATCAACCGCGACGGCGTTGACCAATGGAAACCTTATGACGCCCATCTTGATCCGTTGAAGCGCGCGCTTGGCAATTTGTGGGAAATTTATCCTGCCGCAGCATAGTTGCCGGGTTGCAACACAATGATTGAAAATTGTATGCAAACGGCTGATAGAGCGAAAATATATTGCGTGGGGACGCAATTGGGAGCCTATTTATTTTAGGGTAACAAGGGAGGGTCGCTGCATGCGCCTACAAAGTCAGAAGTCCAACGTCCGTTCAGCTCTCGTCTTGCTGATGACATCAACCGCCTTTGCAGCGCCAGCCATGGCGCAGCAAGCCGCTGAAGAGGACAGCAATGTCATCGTCGTGACCGCGCAAAAGCGTGAACAAAATCTGCAGGATGTGCCGATTGCCATCAACGCGATTGGCAATGAAAAGCTCGACCAGCTTCAGGTCAGCGAATTGCAAGATGTTGTAAAGTTTTTGCCTTCGGTCACCATTCAGCAAGGCGGACCAGGTTTTGCCCAAGTGTATTTCCGCGGCGTAGCGTCGGGTGAAAACGCGAACCACTCGGCATCGCTGCCGACCGTCGGCACATATCTTGACGAAATGCCGAT
>CAZCXQ010000098.1:0-7509 GCA_964502655.1 uncultured Sphingorhabdus sp. | reverse complement strand
GGTGCCCGGTGTCGACGCGCTCTATTTTATGGAGGCGGGTTCATTCTTCTGGGGACCCAAGACCGATCCGGAGCCGCTGTGGATCAGCCGTTCGGGGTACACTGGCGAAGATGGCTTCGAGATTTCGGTGCCTGCGGCCCATGCGAAGGCACTTGCCGACCAACTCTGCGCGCAACCTGAAGTAAAGCCCATTGGCCTTGGTGCGCGCGATTCCTTGCGGCTTGAGGCGGGCTTGCCGCTGTACGGCCATGACATGAACCCTGACATTGACCCTATTGAAGCCAGCGCAGCATTCGCAGTGTCGAAGCGCCGCCGTGCCGAGGGCGGGTTTTTCGGGTCTGACCGCATCCTGAATGCCTTGGCCAATGGCCCCGCACGCAAGCTGGTCGGGCTTTCGGTCGACGGCAAGATGCCCGTGCGCGAAGGCGCACCTGTTTTTGCAGGCGATACGCACGTTGGCGTCATTACGTCGGGCGGATTTGCCCCAAGCGTCGGCGCGCCGATTGCCATGGGCTATATTGATGCTGGCCATAACGCCACCGGCAGCACGCTTGAGGCGGAGGTGCGCGGCAAGCGTGTGTCCGTCACGGTTTCATCCTTACCCTTCATCCCACATCATTATCATCGCAAAGGAGCGCACACATGACCCGTTATTTCACCGAAGATCATGAGTGGATCGAAGTCGACGGCGACAGCGCCACCGTTGGCATTACGGACTATGCGCAAAGCCAGTTGGGCGACATCGTGTTTGCTGAAGTCCCCGCGACTGGCGCGACGCTGAAAAAAGGTGGCGATGCTGCGGTTGTGGAATCGGTCAAGGCCGCGTCAGATGTCTACGCACCGGTCAGCGGCACCGTGATTGAGGGCAATGGCGCATTGGAAGGCGACCCCGCGCTGGTGAACAATGACCCCGAAGGCGAGGGTTGGTTCTTCAAAATCACGCTCAGCGACACAAGCGAGCTCGGCAGCCTGATGGATGCCGCCGCGTACAAGGCATTTGTCGACGGTCTATGAAGACCTACCTCGCCCTCATTGTGCCGCTGGCAATTCTGGCAGGCTGCGCCAAGCCAGTGCCGAAAAACCCGGTTTTGGTCGCGGATGTTATTGACAATATCCACGCTTGGGATGGTGAAACCGTTACCGTTCGCGGCTGGCTCGGGCAGTGCCAGCGGCTTAGCTGCAACCTTTACTCGAGTTTATCCGATGCGATAATCGTCGCGTCGCAAAGGCCCGATCAAGCCAAGCTTAGTGCTGCGATAGACGCAATTTCGATCGGCTCGACCAAGAAATTCGATCAGGCGGCCGCTCCGCTACAATTTAGCGAGGTCATAGTTCGCGGAATAGTGAGCGACGACTGTCACGGCTGGATGGTCGATTGCATGGATAGAGCTTCAGATATTTACCCAATATCGATCAAATCAATTTCTCCCACAAAGGTAAACTAAAATGCGTTATTTACCGCTCACCCCCTCCGATCGTCAGGCCATGCTTGGTGTCATTGGGGCCAAATCGATTGATGTTTTGTTCGCCGATGTGCCTGCGGAGGCGCAGCTGGACGGGCCGATCCATGGCTTGCCCAACCATGCCAGCGAAATGGGGGTTGAGCGGCATTTTTCAAATCTCGCGCGGCAAAATATGACCGCGTCGCACACGCCGTTCTTTTTGGGGGCAGGCGCGTACAAGCACCATGTCCCTGCAAGTGTTGACCATATCATCCAGCGCGGCGAATTCCTGACGGCCTATACGCCCTATCAGCCCGAAATCGCGCAGGGCACGCTGCAAATGTTGTTCGAATTTCAGACGCAGGTTGCGCGGCTGTTTGGCTGCGATGTGGCCAACGCATCGATGTACGATGGTTCGACCGCGTGCTGGGAAGCCATTGGCATGGCTGGCCGCATTACGAAGCGCAGCAAAGCGGTACTCTCGTCGGGGCTGCACCCGCATTATGTCAGCGTTGCCAAGACGATGGCGCAATATACCGGCGACACGCTCGATACTGCCTTGCCGGAGCTTTCACCTGCCACCGATAGCGCACGCTTGCTGAATGCCATCGACGGCGAGACCAGCTGCGTTGTTGTGCAATATCCCGATATTCTTGGTCGTATTGAAGATCTGTCAGCGATTGCAGCCAAGGCGCATGAACATGGCGCGCTGCTGATTGCTGTGGTCACCGAACCCGTCGCATTGGGCGCCATCAAGGCACCGGGGGACATGGGCGCAGACATTGTTGTGGGTGAGGGGCAGTCGCTTGGCGTCGGTCTTCAGTTCGGTGGACCTTATGTCGGGCTGTTTGCGTGCAAGGAGAAATTCGTTCGCCAAATGCCCGGTCGCTTATGTGGTGAGACTGTGGATGCCGAGGGCAAGCGCGGTTTCGTGCTGACGCTGTCGACACGCGAACAGCATATCCGCCGTGAAAAGGCGACGTCAAATATCTGTACAAATTCAGGCCTTTGCGCATTGGCCTTCAGCATTCATCTAACTTTGCTGGGTGAAAAAGGGCTGCGCGGATTGGCGGAACTCAACCACGGTCTAGCGGTTCAAGCCGCCGACCGGCTTTCGCAAATCGCTGGCGTTGAGCTCGTCAACGACACATTTTTCAACGAATTCACGCTGAATCTGCCAAAGGAAGCACGCCCCGTCGTGCGGGCATTGGCCGACCGGAAAGTCTTGGGCGGCGTTTCCTTAGGCCGCTTGTATCCCGATGTAGATGCGCTCGCCAATGGACTGGTTGTCGCGGTGACCGAAGCCGCGACCATAGAGGATGTCGAGACATTTGCCGTCGCATTGCAGGAGGTGTTGGCATGAGCACGATCAATCAAAGCGGTTGGAAGCCCGAAATGGGCAGCGCTGGCGAAACCGGCCCCGCGACATATACCGGCAACAAGGCGCTGATGCTGGAAGAGGCGTTGATTTTCGAAATCGGCACGACCGGAACAACGGGCGTTGATCTGGCCGATGCGCCGAAGGTCACGCCGCGCCTTGGCAATTTGGCCCGTCATCGCGACATCGGCCTTCCCGGCCTGTCTGAACCCGAAACGGTGCGCCATTACACCCGCCTCAGCCGCCAGAATTACGCCATCGACCTGGGCTTCTTCCCGCTGGGCAGCTGCACCATGAAGCATAACCCGCGGCTCAACGAAAAAGTCGCGCGAATGGAGGGCTTTGCCGATGTCCACCCGCTGCAGCCCGTTGAAACGGTACAGGGCGCATTGGGCGTCATTCACGAACTGGCGCATTGGCTGGTCACGTTGACGGGTATGAAAGCGGTTGCGATGTCACCCAAGGCGGGTGCGCATGGCGAATTGTGCGGTATCCTTGCCATCCGCGCTGCTTTGACCGCGCGTGGCGATGCCCGCTCGGTCATCCTCTGCCCCGAAAGCGCGCATGGCACCAACCCGGCTACGGCTGCCTTTGCTGGCTATGCGGTTGAGAATATTCCGGCAACCTCGGAAGGCCGCGTTGATTTGGCTGCGCTGAAGGCGCGGCTGGGTCCAGATGTTGCGGGCGTGATGATTACCAATCCCAACACCTGCGGTCTGTTCGAACGCGACTTGCGCGAGATTTCGGACGCAGTCCATGCTGCCGGCGGCTATGTCTATTGCGACGGCGCGAACTTCAACGCCATCGTCGGCCGCGTGCGTCCCGGTGACTTGGGCGTTGATGCCATGCACATCAACCTGCACAAGACATTCTCGACGCCGCACGGCGGCGGCGGACCCGGTTCCGGTCCCGTTGTGCTGTCCGAAGCGCTAGCGCCTTATGCGCCGTTGCCTTTCGTTGACAAGGACGGGGATCGTTATGTCCTTGTGGAGGAAGAGACTGCTGGCGAGCACCATGAGTCCACGTTCGGCCGCATGGTTGCATTCCATGGCCAAATGGGCATGTTCACGCGCGCCTTGTCCTACATCATGTCGCATGGTGCCGATGGTTTGCGTCAGGTCGCCGAAGACGCAGTGTTGAACGCCAATTATATCTTGCGCAGTCTTGAGGATGTCCTTGATGCGCCCTTTGCGCATAGCGGGCCATGTATGCATGAAGCGTTGTTCAGCGACAATGGCTTGGCCGAGGGCTTTTCAACGCTCGATATCGCCAAGGGCCTGATTGACGAAGGCTATCACCCGATGACGGTCTATTTCCCGCTCGTCGTGCATGGCGCGATGTTGATCGAGCCGACCGAAACCGAGAGCAAGGCGACGCTTGACCAGTTTATCGGTGCGATGCGCTCGGTCGTGCAACGGGCGAAGGCAGGGGACCCGATGCTGAAATCGGCGCCACATCACGCGCCACGTCGTCGCTTGGATGAAACCCAAGCTGCGCGTAAGCCAGTGCTCGTGTGGCGCGAACCCGAACAGGCAGTTGCGGCGGAGTGACATCGCCGCAGCCTTTTGTGTTTGAATGCGGCCCCGAGGTAAAGCGGCACGCGCCAGCGACCGTGCGTAACCGCGATGTGATCGCGCAAGCACTTGCCAAACTGCTGCCCCACCGCGGGCTCGTGCTGGAAATCGCGAGCGGAACGGGCGAACATGTGGTGCACTTTGCGAAGCTGTTCCCCGCGTTGACATGGCAGCCGACCGATCCCGATCCGATAGCTGTGGCGTCGATTGACGCGTGGCGTGCGGACGAGAATGCGGCGAATGTCCTACCTGCGATGTTGCTGGATGCCGCGTCCGACTGGCCCATGACGCATGCCAATGCAGTGCTGTGCATTAACATGGCGCATATCAGCCCATGGGCGGCCACGGTCGGGTTGCTGCGCAATGCAGCCCGAACGCTTGGCCCGTCCGAACCGCTGTGCATTTATGGGCCATTCCGCCAGCGCGATGTTCCCCTTGCCGACAGCAATGCTGCATTTGATGCGTCTTTGCGCCAGCAAAACCCCGAATGGGGCCTGCGTTCCGTGGAGGATCTCAACCAAACCGCCAGCGAGAATGGCTTGCGCCTCGAGCAGATCGTCGAAATGCCCGCGAACAATCTGCTGCTGATATTCCGCGCCTAGGTCCTGACCCTAGCCAGTCAAATCGGTCCGCTCGATTTTGGCGATGGGCGAGCGCTGACGGATACGTGTTCCGGTCACGTCATTTTCATATTGCGCGGTCAGCGAATAACGCTCGATGGCGTAAATTCCGGGCGTGGCACCGTCTTTATCCGCCTTTAACGGTGCATAAATGCGGGTTTTAATCGATTTTAGGACAACGTCAGTCCAATCGGTGCCACCTTCGTGGCGCAAGATTTCGGGCTCATCCACCTTGCCGTCCGCGCCAATCCAGAAACCAATATCGACCCAGCGCTTTTCAACGACTTGGGTGCCGATGCGGTTCAGGTCGCTGCCACCGGCCATTGCACGTGCGGCCTGTGCCTCGTTCATTTCAATCGGCTTGGAATGCAACAGGACAGGACGTTCTGTGCCACCCATTGCCGCATAGCGCGCAATCAGCTTGTCGGTGGTTTCGTTATTGCCGCCATTGCGGTCCATGCGCGATTTCAGGACCTCTGCGACAATCTTGAATTGCTCGGCACCGCCGGTGGGTTCTTTCAAAAATAGGTCAATCGCTTCGGTGGCGTCTTTGCGGCGAAACGCCGTCTTCTCTGTTTCCGCGCGCTGCACCCGCAAAGACAGGTCGCGCAGACGGGCAATCGCCGCAATCTGGGGAAGGCCAGCGGCCAGTGCGCGGCGTTCGATTTCCAGATATTTGTCGCTGGCTTCTTCCAGATAGCCAAGCTTCAAACGTGAATCCGCGACTTCAATTTCCGCGCCGAAGACACGAAAGTCATTCGGCTTAAGCGCGCCTTTCAATGTGTCGCGCATGTCGAGCACGGACAGCCGATAAATATCGGATTCGCCCAAATGTGCCGCCACATTGCCGTTTGCGCGCAGCAAATCGGAAACTTCGATCGGGAACTGCTCTTTATGTTTGCGATTGCGGCCAAGCGCGTTTGCCAAAGTCGCACGCGCATCGCGATAATCGCCTTCGACAAATTGGTTTTCGGCATGCGCCAGCGTCGCTTTGATATCCTCATCAGGCGGGCATTTGCGCGCAAGACAAGCTTTCAGATCCGCCTCTGTATCCTTCAACGAACGCGCTGTGACAACGATTTCGCGTTTCGTGTCATTCTGCGCCGCAGCAGGGATGCTGACCCCAGCCAGCAAAAGAACAGCAGTCAGTTGAAACGTTTTCGGCATGAGAGAATCCTCGCATTCAAAGGGGGAAACCGAGACGTAATCCGTTTGTTGACAACTGGCTATAATCTCTCGACAAAATACATCAGGGCCTCTGCCAAACGCGGCCCGATCTTGGGAGAGATGACATGGCGGTGGCCGATTTCGACATACTGACCTTTGACGGGTTTCTGACCCTTTGGGCAAAGGACCGCCCCGATGGGCCCGCTCTGTCGCAAGATGACCGCACGTTGACGTATGGCGGGCTCGAAGAACATACCGCAAAAATTGCGTCGATGCTGATGGCGCTGGGGCTTAAAAAAGGCGACCGCATTGCGTGGATTGGCAAAAATAGCGACCTGTATTTTTCGCTGTTTTACGGCGCGGCACGCGTTGGTATCGTCATGGTGCCGATTGGCTGGCGGCTGGCCCCTGCCGAATGGGCGTATATTGCGAAAGACACTGGCGCGCGCGTGCTGTTCGCGGGGCAGGGGTTTGACGCGGCCGTTCAGGCGCTTGCGAAAGACGTTCCGGGTGTTGAGCATGTCATCGCAGAAGATGATGCGCGGCGGATGATCGATGCGACACCGCGCGCTGCGTTTGAACCTGCTGGCGCTGATGATGCCGCGCTGCAGCTATATACTTCAGGCACTACGGGTAATCCCAAAGGCGCCGTGCTGTCGAACCGCAACCTGTTCGCCCTGCGCAAGCATTCTGCCGATTCCGAACATGCCTATACCAAATGGGAGGATGATGAAGTCGTCCTCATCGCCATGCCCTGCGCGCATATCGGCGGCACGGGGCTCGGCATCATGGCGCTTGCCTCTGGCTTGCCGGGGTTGGTTCAGGCTGAATTTTCGCCGGATGCGGTTTTTGACGCGATTGAAAAAGGCGGCGCGACGCGGTTGTTCATTGTGCCTGCCGCCTTGCAAATGATGGTCAATCACCCGCGTTGCCGCTCGGTGGATTACAGCCGCCTGAAATATATTCTGTACGGTGCGGCGCCGATTCCGCTGGAGCTGCTGCGGCAATCGATGGATGTGTTCAACGCGCAGTTCATTCAAGTCTATGGCATGACCGAAACGACGGGTACCATCTGCATGTTGCCGCCCGAAGACCATGACCCCAATGGTAACAAACGAATGCGCTCGGCCGGAAAGCCTTTGCCCGGCGTTGATCTGCGTATTGTCGATGGCGCGGGCAATGACATGCCGGTCGGAGAGGTCGGTGAAGTGTGGACGCGGTCTTCGAACAATATGATCGGCTATTGGAATTTGCCGGATGCAACCAAAGGCACCGTCGCCGACGGCGGCTGGATCAAAACGGGCGATGCCGGATATCTGGATGAAGAC
>CAZCXQ010000097.1:0-7525 GCA_964502655.1 uncultured Sphingorhabdus sp. | reverse complement strand
CAATCGCCGGGCTTCACGGTGTTATCGATCGATCCGCCTACAATGCGTCAAAGCACGGATTGGTCGGACTGACGCGAACGCTTGCGGCAGAATGGGGCGGCCGCGGTGTGCGTGTGAACGCCGTATGTCCAGGCTGGATTAAAACGGAAATGGATGAGGCTGATCAAGGTTCGGGCGCTTATTCCGATAGTGATATCATCGACCGCGTTCCAATGGGTCGTTTTGCCAAGCCCGAAGATGTTGCCCAAGCCATTGCGTTTCTTGCGCATGAAGACAGCTTTATCAATGGCGCAAGCTTGCCTGTCGACGGTGGATGGCTGGCCGACGCCAGCTGGGATGCGCTGCGTTTGAAAAAACGATAAACCACGATATGCAAACGTTGCGCAAACGCGCGTAATGTGGGACCGTCATCGCACAGTCACAGTCGGTGGCTAGGCACGTTAAGATTTCATTATTGCCCCAATTTTAAAGCGGAACCTGATGGCAACTATTAGCATTTCGATACCAAAGGTTCCGCTACAGGCATATTGCCTGTGCGCCATGCGCGTCATGTGGATTGCCGTGCCGCTCGCGGTGTTATTACCACTTCACCTTGTCTGGCATCTGCTGCGGTTGCCGTCGCCATGGGCGATGTTATTCTTACGCATTGCTGCCCGCGCCTTGGGCGCGCGTGTTCGCGTGCACGGCAGCCCGCTCCGCCGGGATGTATTCTTTGTCGCCAACCATCTTTCATGGCACGATATCCCGATATTGGCCGGCATAACCGGCACCTCCTTTGTCGCGCAGGATGGCGTGCGCGACTGGCCTGTCATTGGCTGGCTTGCAAAGCTGAACCACACCATTTTCGTCAACCGCACGGAAAAGCAGAATGTCGGGCAACAAGTAGCCGAGTTACGCGAGGCTATCGCCGAAAACTGGTCGGTGACACTTTTCCCGGAAGGGACAACATCGGACGGACGCGGGCTATTGCCGTTCAAACAGTCGCTATTTGCGACATTGGCACCGCCGCCCAAGCCAATGATGATTCAGCCGGTTCTTTTAGACTTCGGTGTCAACGCCGCGGACATCGCTTGGGTGGGTGAAGAGACCGGCTGGGAAAGCGCATGGCGGGCATTTACACGGCCCGGCACTTACGCCGTGGACGTCCATTTTCTGGAACCGTTTGATCCGGGCGCACTTGCCGATCGAAAAGTCGTCTGCGCCCTTGCCCGCACGAGGCTCACGGACGCTCTATCCGCCACGCTTGGATATCCCGTTACGTAAATAGCGCCCAGCCGCGTGGGGTTCTCCGGCGCGGTGCAAAATAATTCATCCAATTGGCCAAATTTTTCAATTGTGGCCACGCATCGACGGCGCTCTAACTTTCGCAAAGGGCGCGTATTGCCTGTTGTGAACTAACTGGATGCAATCATGAAAATCGGATTTATCGGTCTTGGCAATGTTGGCGGGAAATTGGCAGGCAGCCTGATCCGCAATGGCCATGACGTCACTGTACGCGACCTTGATGCCGCACTCGTTGCCGAATATGTCAATCGGGGCGCAGCCTCCGCAGCATCTCCAAAAGAATTGGGTGAAGCCGTCGACCTTATCATTACCTGCCTGCCTTCCCCCGCGGCCAGCGCTGCCGTTGCCGAAGGCGCGGACGGTTTTCTTCAAATCATGCGTCCGGGCCAGGTTTGGCTCGAAATGAGCACAACCGATTATAGCGAAGTCATCCGGCTTGGCGCTTTGGTTGAGGCGCGTGGCGCGATGTTCATGGAATGCCCGGTTTCGGGCGGCTGCCATCGTGCAGATACCGGCAATATTGCGATTTTTGCAGGCGGCCCGCGCGCGGCGTTCGAATTTGTTCTGCCGGTTTTGACGACAATGGGGCGGCGCATATTGCACACCGGCGACCTTGGAACCGCGTCACAATTGAAGGTGATGACCAACTATCTCTGCACGGTACATCTCGTTGCATTGGCCGAGGCGTTGACCACATGCAAAGCCATCGGGCTTGATATGAACACCACATATGAAGCGATCCGGATTTCGTCAGGCAACAGCTTCGTCCACGAAACCGAAAGCCAAGTTATCCTGAACGGCAGCCGCGACATCAATTTCACGATGGACCTCGTCAGCAAGGACGTGGGCCTGTTCGACAAAATTGCCCAAGCGGCACATGTCCCTGTTGAACTGTCGCCGCTCATCGTGAAAATCTTTAAGGAAGGCGAGGAAGCTTATGGCCCTCGCGAATTTTCACCCAACATCATCCGTCGTTATGAAGAGCCGTTGGGCATTAAGGTTTTGGGCACTGGATTTCCGGCCGAAATGGTAGACGATGAACCCGAAGAGCCGGGCTATGAGGTCGTACCGAAACGCTAAGCTGCACCGCCCAAACGGCTGTCTTCGACATTTTTGGCCACCCAATCCATGAATGTCCGAATGCGCAGATTTTCTTTCATATCCTTGCGGCAGATAAGGCCCCATGCGCCGGGGCAAACGGCTTTATGGCCAATGGGCTGAACGAGCCGACCGGCAGCCAGATCCTGATCGACAAACGGGCCGTTGACCAGCGCAATGCCCTCACCGTTCAGCGCCATTTCCAGCGCAACGGCCAAGGTATCAACCATCAGATATGGCACGGAGGGTTCAAACGCCGATCCAGCCGACGCAAACCACGTCTCCCAATTTTGCACTTCGGTATAGATGGCAACAAGCGGCTTGGTCATTAATGTCTGCGGGCTGGGATTTGGACCCATCGCCTCTGCAACAGCCGGGCTACAGACGGGAAACAGCGCATATTCATACAGCGGAACCCAATGAAATTTGGTCGCGTCGGGTTCAGACGCGCAATAAACGAGCCCTACATCCGCGTGCACATCGTCAAATTCCCATTCAACGGCACATGTATTGAGCGTCAGTTTTACCTCGGGGTGATCAGCCAGAAACTGCGGAACACGTTTTGCGAGCCAACGTATCGACGCCGTGACATAAGTCTGCACGCGAAGTGGCTTATCCAACGCATGGCGGTGGACTTCTTCAACCCCCTCCAGCAACGATTCAAACGCAGCGCGGACATAAGGATAGAGAACCTTACCTTCTTCCGTCGACACGATATGCCGCCCTTCCTGGACGAACAACGTCACGCCAAGCGCATCTTCAATCAGCTGGACCTGATGGCTGACCGCAGGATGGGTGAGGCAAAGCTCGTCCGCTGCATCGCGGATGCTTTGATGACGGGTCGCCGCCTCAAAACCCTTTAGCGCCTTTAACGGCGGCAACTGCTTTAGATCGATCTTCGGATGCATCGCCACTCCCTCCCCGGATTCGCGCTATCTGACGAAGGTAGCACAGCCGAAAAGGACTGGTAAATAAAATTAACGCATGCTTTTTGCGTCTTCCAAGATCATGCCCGCACCCTTTTCGGCGACCATCACCGTCGGGGCGTTGGTGTTGCCGGATGTGATTGTCGGAAACACCGATGCGTCGATAACACGCAAGCCGTCCACACCATGGACACGTAAGCGGACATCAACCACGGAGGTCGCTGCATCCGGGCCCATCATGCAGGTGCTTGTTGGATGATAGAGGTATCGGCGCGTGCCCGAAAATCCGCGAGCAGGGCTTCATCGCCATCGACATGCGCGCCGGGAATAAGCTCTTCGGTAATGATATCCGCAAGCGGCTGCGTCCGCGCAATTTGCTTCAGCAATCGGTTACCGGCCAGCACATCGTCAATATCGGCTTGCGTTGCGAGATAATTCGGGTGGATGACCGGATATTTCGCAGGGTCAGCGCACGCGAGTTCAATATGCCCACGACTGGTCGGACGACAGGGGTTATGCGATAGCAGAAACGCCGAAAATGGATCCGGGTTGAGCAGCTTTCGTTCGGACAATGGTGTTTTGGTGTAGCTCACCGGACTGAAATATAGCTGCAAATTCGGGTGCTTTTTCGTTGCATCGCTGCGCACAAAACCCCCGCTTTGATTGACGCTTAACGACAGCGGCCCCGCCCGGTCGGCCATATAGCGCAACCCAGCGCGGATTTTGCCCACGATCGGGTGCAGCACATCATTCAGCGTCGCCGTGCGGACTTTGTAGAAATAGGACACCGCAATATGGTCCTGCAAATTACGGCCGACGGCCTTTGCATCGACAATCGGTTCGATACCTACATTTTTCAGATGGCCGGCATCTCCGATACCCGACAACATCAACAACTGCGGAGAGTTAATCGCGCCGCCGGACAGGATCACTTCACGTCGCGCCTTCGCCTCTAATTGCGCGCCTTTGCATGTGTACGCAACGCCGACTGCGCGCTTCCCCTCAAACAAAATGCGCGTGGCGTGCGCCATGGTCTTAAGCGTCAGCGTCTTTCGCTTGCGCGCCGGATGCAGAAACGCGTTCGCCGTCGACGCGCGCCAACCACCGCGTGTGTTGATTTGATAATAGCCAACGCCTTCGGACGTGCCGCCGTTGAGATCGTTGCTCGCAGCAAAGCCTAATGTCTGCGCGGTTTCGATAAAGCTGCGGCAAATGGGATGGGCAAAGGGGGAGATGTCGGTGACATGTTGCGGCCCGCCCCGACCATGGTGCGCGCTGTGCCAGTCAAAATCCTCTGATTTTTTGAAATAGGGCAGGACATCGTCCCAACCCCAGCCTGCATTGCCCAAGGCTTTCCAATCATCGAAATCGCGGGGCTGCCCGCGCACATAGACCATCGCGTTGATGGAACCTGATCCACCGACGACCTTGCCGCGCGGCCAATAACTCTGCCGACCGCCCAGCGCCTCAACGGGCGCGGTATCGTACATCCAGTTAATCCGCTTATCGAAAAAGGTGCGTCCATAGCCAATGGGCATTTGGATCCAGATCGAACGATCGCTTCCCCCGGCCTCCAACAACAAGATGCTATATTTGCCATCTTCGGTCAACCGGTTGGCCAGCACACAACCCGCCGTGCCTGCGCCGACGATGATATAGTCATATTCCTCGGTCACTGGACGGGGTGCTGCGTCATTTCGAGGTGCAACATATCGCCGGTATAGGGGTTGGCGCGGGCGACATCTTCGTTCAGTTCGACCCCCAAGCCGGGCGCAGTCGATGGGATGACATGCCCGTCTTCAAACCGGATGGGCGATTTCAAAATTTCCGTATGGAAACCGCCCCACGTCTCAATGCTTTCCAGTATGAGGAAGTTTGGCGAACAGGTCGCAATTTGGATATTGGCTGCGCCCACCACCGGGCCACAATATAGATGCGGCGCGATCTGCACATGATCAACCTCGGCCATTGCGGCGATTTTCTTGGCTTCCAATATGCCGCCCACGCGCCCGAGGTTCATTTGCAAAATTGCCGCCGCGCCTGCGCGTAACAGCCGTGCGAAGTCATATTTGGTTGTCAGCCGTTCACCGGTTGCAACGGGTATGGACGTTGCCCGTGCGACCTTGGCCATCTCCTCCGGCGCATCGGGCGGTACGGGTTCTTCCAACCAGAGCGGATCATAGGGCTCAAGGCGTTTGGCAAGCCGGATCGCGCCTGCCGCCGTCATTTGACCATGTGTCCCGAACAATAGGTCCGCTTTCATGCCAACCGCTTCGCGCAGGGACTTTGCAAACCGCTCGCACAGGTCCAGCGCCTCCAACGACAGCTGACGTCCATCAAACGCCGAATATGGTCCGGCCGGATCAAACTTCAGCGCGGTAAAACCTTGGCTCAAATATTCTGCCGACCGTTCTGCCGCCAGATCGGGGTCGTGATAAACATCCTTTGTGTCGCCGGGCCGCGGGTAGATATAGGTGTAGGCGCGCAACCGTTCGTGCACCTGACCGCCGAGCAGCTTATACACCGGTTTGTTGGCTTCCTTGCCAATGATGTCCCAACAGGCCATTTCGAGCGCGGACAAAACGCCCATGAGCGTGAGGTCGGGATGCTGGGTAAAACCGCTAGAATAGACGCGGCGCCACATATTTTCGATATCATGCGGATCATTTCCGGCGACGTAACGCGCGAACACGTCCTCTATCATTTTGGCAACCAGATGCGGTTCGAACGGGACGCAATATGCCTCGCCGATACCCGACACCCCGCTGTCGGTTGTCAGTTTCACGAACACGAAATAGCGGCCGCCAAAATGCGGTGGCGGATTACCGACGACGAAGGTTTCGATGTCGGTGAGTTTCATGGAACGCGGAACCCGCTGATCGATTTGATCTCAAGGAAATCGCGCACACCAAATTCGCCATATTCGCGGCCATTGCCCGACTGTTTATAGCCGCCAAATGGCGCCATATAGTCTTGGCTTGTGCCATTGATGCTGACACCGCCCGCCCGCATCAAACGCGCAACGCGGCGTGCGCGCTCGAGATCGCCGGTCTGCACATAGGCATAGAGCCCATATGGTGAGTCATTGGCAATCGCGATGGCCTCCGCCTCATCCTTAAATGGGATCAGCACCAGCACAGGGCCAAACACTTCCTCTTGGGCAATCCGCATCTTGTTGTGAACGCCCGCAAAAACCGTAGGTTTCACATAATAGCCGCGGTCAAAGCCATCGGCCCGGCCTGTGCCGCCGGCGACAAGCTGTGCACCTTCATCGATGCCGACCTGGATCAGGCCCTGTATCTTGTCATAATGTGCCTTGCTGACCACGGGGCCATAATGCGGGCCTTTCTCCATCGGGTCGCCAAGCTTCGCGGCCTTCGCAACGCGTGCTGCAATCGCAACCGCCTCATCATAGACCGATTGTTCAACTAGCATGCGCGTCGGGGCGTTGCACGACTGACCGGTATTGCCGAAGCAATGCAATACACCGCGTGTGACCGCGGCCTCCAAATCACTGTCGGCAAAGACGATATTGGCAGACTTGCCACCCAGTTCCTGCGCAACGCGCTTCACGGTATCTGCGGCATTTTTGGCGATCTGCACGCCTGCGCGCGTCGATCCGGTAAACGAGATCATATCGACTTCAGGGTGGCTGGTCAGCGCGTCACCGACGGAAGCACCCGTGCCATGGATCATGTTGAACACGCCTTTGGGGAAACCGGCTTCATCGACCATTTCGGCGAACAGCTGTGCCGACAACGGCGCCATTTCACTTGGCTTCAAAACCATCGTGCAGCCCGTAATCAACGCGGGACCAACCTTGCACACGATCTGGTTGATCGGCCAGTTCCACGGCGTGATCAGCACGCAAACGCCAATGGGTTCGTGCGTGACGATGCCATCTGTACCAACATCATAATCCCACACCATTTCCCGCACGGCCTTAACCGTTGCGCGTAAATGGCCGGGGCCGCTTTCCGCCTGCGCGTCATGCGACAAATCGTAGGGCGCGCCCATCTCGGTCGAAATGGCGGTTACCATTTCACCATAGCGCCGTTCGAAAATAGTGATCAGCTTTTCCACCAACTCAATGCGATGCTCAAGCGTGGTCGCGGCATATCCATCAAACGCAGCGCGTGCGGCTGTGACGGCCAATTCGACATCGTCACGGCCACAAACAGCCACGACGGCGCAGACTTCTTCTGTTGCAGGATTGA
>CAZCXQ010000096.1:0-7531 GCA_964502655.1 uncultured Sphingorhabdus sp. | reverse complement strand
CCGATGCACTGATCGACATTGGTTTTGATGGCTATGCCGTGGGCGGCCTTGCGGTGGGTGAAGGGCAAGAGGCGATGTTTGGTTGCCTCGATTATGCGCCGGATCAATTGCCCGCCGACCGGCCACGTTATCTGATGGGTGTGGGCAAGCCCGACGATTTGGTGGGCGCGGTTGAGCGCGGCATCGATATGTTCGATTGCGTCCTGCCCACCCGCTCTGGCCGCAATGGCCAAGCCTTTACCCATCACGGCCCCATCAACATCCGCAATGCGAAATTTGCCGAAGACCAAGGGCCGATTGACGACCAATGCACCTGCCCGGTGTGCGCAACATGGACCCGCGCTTATGTCCATCACCTGATCCGGTCGGGCGAAATACTGGGCGCGATGCTGATGACGCAGCATAATTTGCATTATTACCAAATGCTGATGGCCGGAATGCGCGCGGCGATATCGCAAGGGCGCTTTGCGGCATTCGCGTCCGATTTCCGGCGGGATTATGTACGGCGGTGAGCATGTCTGGCAGCCATTGTCATCCTCGCGAAAGCGGGGATCCATGGTCTGGGACAGCGGTTTCCCCAACATGTCCGGTACGGCCCAATGATATGGCCATGGATTCCCGCTTTCGCGGGAATGACAAAGGATAGGTTGTGATGAAAGAGATCATCGCACGCGCACAGGCCAACAGTCCGTTTCTTGCCGGACTGATGGACCGCAACCCCGAATTGATGGCGATGGCAGAGGCGGGCGAATTTGACGCGGCGCTGGCGCAATCGCTTGCCCGAACGGCGGACAATGTCGGCACCGCCTTGCGCCAACAGCGGCAAGGTGTCGCACTTGTCACCGCGATTGCGGACCTCGCCGGCATTTGGGACCTCAGCCGCGTCACAGGCATACTTTCCGACTTTGCCGACCATGCGCTCGACCAAGCCATATCTGCCGCCATCGAAGAACGCGTACCCGGCGCGCCCAACCAAGGCTTTGCCGTCATTGCGCTGGGCAAACATGGCGGGCGCGAGCTGAATTATTCGTCGGACATTGACCCGATTTTCCTGTTCGATCCCAAAACCCTGCCCCACCGCGAACGCGACGATGTGGCGGAGGCCGCCGTCCGCTATGGCCGCCGCGTCATCGAACTATTGTCCGCATTGGATGGCGACGGATATGTCTTTCGCGTCGACATGCGGCTGCGGCCATCGCCGGAGGTCAGCCCGATCGCCCTGCCCGTCGAAGCGGCCATCGGCTATTATGAATCGAGCGCATTGGCGTGGGAACAAGCGGCGTTCATCCGGTCGCGGGTCTGCGCGGGCGACCGCGCGCTCGGCGCATATTTCCTGAACGCGATCCAGCCCTTCATCTGGCGCAAGTCGCTCGATTTCGGGCAGTTGAAGAACATCACCGCAATGACCGCGCAAATCCGTGACCATTATGCCAAGGGTCAGAAAATGGGCCTTGGCTTCGACCTGAAGCGTGGCCATGGCGGAATCCGCGAATGTGAATTTTTTGCGCAGGCGCATCAGCTGATCCATGGGGGACGCGATCCGGTGCTGCGCGTGCCCGACACCCGCGAGGCACTGAAGCGGCTGGCGGCGGCTGGGCCGATCAGCCCGCAAGAGGCGGAGACGTTATCATCGGCCTATGAACAGTTGCGGACATTTGAACATCGTCTGCAAATGCATAGCGACCGGCAGACGCACGAGATACCCCAAAACCGCGAAACCGCCGATGCCGTCGCGCGCTTGCATGGGCTGGCGGACGCCGATGCGTTGATTGCCGCGATCCGCCCGATCACTGAACAAGTCGCGGCGATTTATGACCGGATGGTGGACGCAGGCGGCAGCGAAGGGCCGCGCATGGCCGACGAAGGCCTGCCGCTCGAGGAACAATTGACCGATTTGGGCTATACCGACCCCGCCGCCATCATGCAGCGCATGGCGCGGTGGCGCAGCGGCAAGATTCGCGCGATCCGCAGCGCATCGGCGCGTGATGCATTTGAAGCCGTCCTGCCCGCGATCATGAAAGCATTGGCGCTGGCCCCCGATTCGGACCGTGCCATCGCGCGGTTCGAAAATATGATCGAGGCGATACCCAGTGCCATCAACGTCTTTCGCTTGCTGGAGGCGCGGCCCGGGCTGTTGCATTTGGTCGCCAATATATTGAGCTATGCGCCGACGCTGGCCGACGATCTTGGCCGGCAAAGCCGCTATCTGGACGCGTTGATTGACACGAGCGCGATGCAATTGCCGGGCGATATGGCCGCTTTGCACGACGCGTTGGCGCGCCGGATTGGTGATGCCGATTATCAATCCATGCTCGACATTGTCCGCGATTATGTTGGCGAGAAACGCTTTGCGCTGGGCGTGCAACTGATTGAGGGCCGAAGCGACGCACACGACATTGCGCGCAGCTACGCCCATTTGGCGGAGGCCGCGTTGCAGACGCTGACCGCCGCGACGGTCGCCGAATTTGAAAAAGCGCATGGCCGCATTGACGGCGGCGAGCTGGTCATTTTGGCATTAGGCCGATTGGGCGGAGAGGCGCTGACGCATGCGTCCGACCTTGATCTGATCTTATTGTTCACCGGCAACCATCTCGCCGAATCCAATGGGCCGCGTGCCTTGGGCGCGACGCAATATTTCAACCGGTTGGCGCAGCGCGTGATTGCCGCCATGTCGGTGCCCACCGCGTCGGGCGCTTTATATGAAATCGACACACGGCTTCGGCCATCGGGCGCCGACGGATTGCTCTGCGCGTCGGTCAAAAGCTTTGACCAATATCAGCGCGAAAATGCGTGGACGTGGGAGCATATGGCACTGACGCGGGCGCGCGTGCTGTTTGGCTCCGCCGATGCCCGTGCGCAGGTGGACGCGATTGTCGCCGATGTGTTGCATGGCCAACGCGACCCCGAAAAACTGCGGACGGACATCGCCAGCATGCGCAAGGATATGGCGGCGCATAAACCGCCAAAGGGCGATCTGGATGTGAAGCTGTTGCCCGGCGGCTTGGTCGATATGGAGTTTATCATCCACCGGCTCCAGTTGGAAACACATGATGGGTTGGTGCCGCAGCTTGGCCCTGCAATTGATGCGCTGGTGACAACCGGACATCTGCCCGCAGACTTTGCCACGGCCTATGCCCTGTTCGCGCGCCTGTTGGTCATGGTACGCCTCGTCGCGCCCGATTGCGTCACCCCGCCATTGGCCGCGCAGGCGTTGATTGCGGGCAGCCTTGGCTTTGCCGATTGGGATGGCTTGATGGCGGCGATTAGGGATTATCGCGGGGTTGTCATGCACGAATGGCAACGGCTATTTGGACCACGCGATTTTTGAAAAGGAACCCAATATGACCGATATCAACGACACCCTGCCCGACGTCAATGTGGCGGATAGCGCTGGCAATGCGGTCAATCTGGCGGCGCTGAAAGGACCGCTGGTGCTCTATTTCTACCCCAAGGCCGACACGCCCGGCTGCACCAACGAAGCCAAGGATTTCACCGCAATGTCGGCGGATTTCGCCGCGATCCATTGCCCCGTCTACGGCATGTCCAAGGACAAGCCCGCCAAGCTTGCCAAATTTTCGGCGAAATATGACCTCAACGTCACTTTGCTGTCCGACGAAGCCAGCGATGCCACCGAGCAAATGGGCGCGTGGGTCGAAAAATCGATGTACGGCAAAAGCTATATGGGCATTGACCGGTCAACCTATCTGGTCGGCAAAGACGGCAAGGTTGCGCAAGTCTGGCGCAAGGTAAAGGTCAAGGACCACGCCGCAGAGGTTTTGGCCGCGGCCAAAGCGCTCGGCTGAACTGCGCGAGTCCAATTACAAAACCGTAGCCCCGAGCCTATCGAAGGGCGGTTCCCGTTCGCACGCTTCTCTCGCTTACCGCCCTTCGACGGTCGCAGACGCTGCGCGTCTGCTGCTCAGGGCTACGGTTTGTTGAAGCGGGCAGTGCATCACCAACCGACGAATCGAAACAGCAACCGATTCGGCCACCGGTCGGACGCTCCATTGCATCTTTTATGGCGAAATTTCATGCGTCTTGCCGGGAACAAACGCATGTGCGACGGGTTGAACCGAGCTGCAAATAGGACCCAAGCTAGTTTGCAAATTGATGGTAAACCGCCACTTTGGTGCGCCGTTTAACCGTCCATTTAACGACTCAACGCGTTTGAGCGGCGGTTTGTCCCGCGATTATTACAGGGATGTTGCATTCGTTTGAACCATCGGACACCACCCTTTTCACAAGGGGTGGGCAGATCAACTGTCATGGTCAAACTTCGGGACTGCGTAAAAGCGTGGGTCGCAACATAAGGTAATACGCAACATGGTATCCAGCGCTTTGGCAAACTGCCAATCACTGATCCTTAAAGCTGTATCTGCTTTGGTAATGGTCGCCGCTTTCACAGCAGCAACACCATCGTTCGCCAACTCAGCCGCCGCCTCATCAGACACTTTCCGCATTTCTCCAGAAGATTTGAAGGCAAACCAAAGCGCGCTTGGCGTTTCGGACCCTGAATTTCGCGCGTTGAATGACAGCTGGGGCCGCATCAACGGCACCACAACCAAGGTTGAAGTTGCTGTTCCATCGATCAACCCTGTGGACATCATGAAATTCTCCAGCGGATATGGATATCGCAACGCACCGACGCGTGGCGCCAGCCGCAACCACAAGGGCATCGATATTCCCGGCGCCATTGGTACACCAATTTACGCAACAGCAGATGGCTTCATCGGCCGCGCTGAATGGGTTGGCGGTTATGGCAAATTGGTCGAAATCAACCACGGCAACGCGGTGCAGACACGTTATGGCCATTTGTCGGCGTTGAATGTTGCACCAGGTCAGCGCATCCGCAAGGGCGACATTCTGGGCTATATGGGCTCAACTGGCCGCTCGACCGGAAGCCACCTGCATTATGAAGTCCGCATTGCCGGTGAAGCGATCAACCCAACCGCATTTCTGTCGCCAGTGAAATTTGACGCAAACAGCGCAAAGATCTTGCTCGCTGCAAAAACTATTGATAGCACTGCCATCGGCGGCCCTGCTGACGGCGAGTAAGCAGACAGGCCAAACGCATCACCTTTGGGAGAGGGTGTAATCTTGGGGCTGGCGCGGAATACTGCGCCGCCCCTTTTCTTTGCCCGTTGCATGGCCTACATATCCGATATGAGCGAACCTGAAGTCATCTCCATGACCGCCAATGCCGCGCGCCGCGTGGCCGAAATCGCAACCAAGCTTGGAAAAGATCCGGTGCTGCGGTTGTCGGTTGAAGGTGGCGGCTGTTCGGGCTTTCAATATCGTTTCGGCCTTGCCGACAGCGTTGAGGCGGATGACATCACCGCGCAAGGCGAAGGTGCGTCTTTGGTCGTCGATCCCGTCAGCCTTGATCTGGTGCGTGGCTCTGCGGTGGATTTCGTCGAATCGCTTGGCGGCAAAAGCTTCAAGGTGACCAATCCGCAAGCGCAGGCCGGTTGCGGCTGCGGCTCCAGCTTTTCGGTTTGATGCAATAGCCATGCGCGGCTAGGGTCGCGGGCATGCGTATCGCGACTTACAACATCAACGGCGTCAAAGCGCGCCTCCCCCGCCTGCTCGAGTGGCTGGAAGAAACCCAACCCGACATTGCCTGTCTGCAAGAGGTCAAGTCGCAGGACGAAGGCTTTCCGGTCGAAGAATTTGAACGCGCTGGCTATGGCGCAATCTGGCACGGGCAAAAATCGTTCAATGGCGTTGCCATCCTCGCCAAGGGCACGCAGCCTGTCGAAGCGCAGCGCACCTTGCCCGGCGACCCCGAAGACGAACATGCCCGCTATTTGGAGGCGGATGTTTTCGGCATGCGCGTGGCCACTATCTATCTGCCCAATGGCAATCCGCTGCCCGGGCCGAAATTCGACTATAAGCTTGCGTGGATGAAACGCTTGTACGACCGCGCCGCCCTATTGTTGGCGGCGGAGATCCCCGCCGTGCTGGCGGGCGACTATAATGTCATTCCGCACACGCATGATATCTGGGCGCCAGCCGCGATGTTGGACGATGCCTTGCGCCAACCCGAAAGCATCGCCGCCTATCGCGCTTTATTGGGCCAAGGCTGGACCGACGCGCTGGCGACGCATTATCCGCAAGGCGGCATTTGGACATATTGGGATTTTCAGGCCGGCGCATGGCAACGCGACCACGGCTTTCGCATCGACCATCTGTTGCTGAGCCCCGTTGTTGCCGACCGCTTGGCATCCTGCGGCGTGGATAAGGAATATCGCGGCCGTGAAAAAGCCAGCGATCACGCGCCGACATGGGTCGAACTGACCGATTAAGGCATTCGCGGCGCGAAAGAACCGGCATTCTCGACGAGAAAGAATCGTCATCCCTGACACCGAAGAATCGTCATCCTGAACTTGTTTCAGGATAACACGCCACCGTTGTTTGTTATCCTGAAACAAGTTCAGGATGACGCGGGGTTATATTTTTAACCGCGTTACCAGACCGGAAAATAGATATTGTAGCAGTCGCTACATTTTGGTATCAGGTTCCCAATATTTATGGGGAGTGTGTCATGACCTTGTTTCGCCTTTTCCTCGTTGCCGTCATTGCCATTGTCGGCGCCTATACCAGCGTTACCATCGCCAACCATGGCATGGGGCTATATCCGATATTCTTCGGTGACATTGCGGAGATGGCGTGGCCCGGGCAGTTCAATCTCGACTTTTTATGCTTTCTGATCTTTTCCGGATTCTGGGTCGCATGGCGTCACGAATTTACCGTGGCCGGGCTCGTTCTCGGATTTGCGGCCTTTAACCTTGGCGCACCATTTTTGGCCGCCTATCTGCTCGTGCACAGCTATCGGACCAATGGTGATATTGCCGCCATGTTGCTCGGACCAAAGCGCGCCGCACGCGCGCGCTAAAGCGCTTTGGCGTTTATATCGTCAAGGCCGACGCTTTTCAGGAACAACATCCCTTCGATGCTGACCAGAAGCCGCGCGGCATCAATGTCGCGCTGCGCTTCGCTCTCGGACTGCAGCTGCGCCTTGCCCCATTCCAGAAATCCGCGGCCAATCTGTTCGCCCACCGCGCGGTAAAAGGGGTCGCCCATCGCCGCGCGCGCCGCGACATCAAGCCAGATCCGCATATAGGGCCACAACGCGTCTTCAAAGACGATGCCCGCCAATTTGCGACGCAGTGCGTCCACGGGCAGCGGCTCGGCGGCGGTGTGCGCACTGACCATCTCCACCAGCTGCGCCGAAATCTGTTCCAGCACCGCGGTGATAATCTCGGATTTGTCCTTGAAATAATAGAGCAGCATCCGGTCGCTGGTGCCCGCGGCCTTGGCCAACGGACGCAGGCTCGACGCCGAAAGCCCTTGCGCAAGGACATAAGCGGTCAATCGCTCGATGATATCGGCGCGTTTGGTGTCAGGTTTTATCACGCCAACGCTATAGCGCACCGAAACAGGTCAGGGCAAAGGGCAAAGTCCAAAGTCCAAAGTCACCGGGGTAACTGGACAGCGGCGGCGGCAATCACTATCGGCTGGCCATGCCTGA
>CAZCXQ010000095.1:0-7545 GCA_964502655.1 uncultured Sphingorhabdus sp. | reverse complement strand
ATAGCCCTCAACCGCGCCAATCAATGGCTTTGCAGGCGGAGATTCGATGAACCCGGCAAAACCCTTGCCCTTGATGCTCGGCAACTCGCCGCGCAGAAAGGCCTTCAGGTCCATACCAGAGCAGAATGTGCCGCCAGCGCCCGTGATGATGCCCGCGTTCAGGCTCTTGTCACCGTCAAGCTGTTCCATGGCCGCAGCAATGCCTTGCGCGACCGCTTGGTTGACGGCGTTCTTGGCCTCAGGCCGGTTGATGGTGATGATCAGGACGCAGTCCTGCGCTTGGGTTAGGACTTCAGACATTGCATTCCTCTCACTTCAGCAACGGATATGGTGTTTCGACGCGTCTAACGCCCCTTGGGCAAACCAAGCACATGTTCGCCGATGATATTTTTTTGGATCTGGCTGGTGCCCCCGCCGATGGTGGCGGAAAAGCTGTTCAGGTAAGACCGGTGCCAATAGCCGTCATCGACCGCATTTTCGTCACCCACATAATAGCCCGCCCGCGTTCCTTGAAACTGGAGCGAGAATTCGGTGAGCTCGCGCACCAGCTCAGTACGCGCCAGCTTGTTCATGAGCGCAAGGCCCATCGGACGGTCACTCGTCAGCGGCGCCATACGGCGGCGTTGGTTGTTGAGGTTCAGCGCCTGAATTTCGATCATATAATCGACCAGCCTGTCGCGCATGACGGGATCGTCGAGCACAGGCTTGCCGCCGCGCTTGGCCGAACGCGCCATATCGATGACGCCCATGACGTCCATTTCCTTGACGAAATACCCACCGACCGGATTGACCTTCGCGCCGCGTTCATACTCAAGCGTCTTCATCGCGACCATCCAGCCCTGCCCTTCTTCGCCGACGAGGCCGGACGCTGGAATGCGAGCATCGGTGAAGAAGCATTGGGTGAAGCCATATTCGCCCGTCAATTTCTTCAAGCGCCGCGTTTCGACGCCGGGAATCTTCATCGGCGCGAGGAAGAACGATAGCCCTGCATATTTGCTTGGCCCATCATTCGATGTCCGCGCGAGCAGGATCATATAATCGGCGCGGTCGCCCAATGATGTCCAGATCTTCGAACCATTGATGACATATTCATCACCATCGCGCACCGCTTTGGTCTGGGCACTGCCAAGATCCGAACCATGCTCTGGCTCCGAAAAGCCTTGGCACCAGATTTCTTCCGCCGACAGCATCGGCTTAATGAAGCGGCGCTTGTCCTCTTCACGGCCAATGTCGAGCAGCAATGGCCCCGTCCAGCCGTTCGCAATCGCGTTGAGCATGATCGGCGCGTCATGGGTTTTCATGACGCGTGTGGCGATCCGCTGATATTCGGGATGCATGCCATAGCCACCATATTCGGTGGGCCAGGACATGCCGAAATAGCCCGCCTCATAAACCTTGCGCTGCCAATCACGCAGGAAATCAAACTGCTGATCGGTGGAAACTTCCATGAAGGTCAGCGGCAACATAAAGCCCGGGTCGCGCACCGTGTTTTCGGCGAACCACGCATCGCACTGCTTTTCGAAATCCGCTAATTCTTGGGGACTTGGTTTGCTCATGGCTGATTCCTCTCTCGCTTATTTAATTGGGCGATTAAAGAGGCGATTGCAACAGCGAAATCCTGCCTATTCGCGGACGACTTAGCCTTTCTTGAACGGCGCCATTTCGCCGAGAAACTCTATCTGGCGTTCCATCGCCTGACTTTCACGGGCAAGGAAATCGGCTACCGCAGAACGAAAGCCTGCATTGGCGATATAATGCGCCGAATATGTAGGGACGGCCTCATATCCGCGGGCCAGCTTGTGCTCGCCCTGCGCGCCCGCTTCTACGCGGGGCAAGCTATGCGCGATCGCGTAATCAATGGCCTGATAATAACATAATTCAAAATGCAGAAACGGCACGTCGCGGGTGCAGCCCCAATAGCGGCCATAGAGGCAATCCGGGCTGACAAAGTTTAGCGCACCCGCAATCGGCCGATCACCATCATACGCAAGGAACAGGACAATGCTGTCCTTCATGCTTTCCCCGATAAGGTCGAAAAACGCCCGCGTCAGATAAGGCTGCCCCCATTTGCGCGCACCGGTATCTTGGTAAAATACCCAAAAGGCATCCCAGTCATCAGCCGTAATCTCCGCGCCGCTGATTTGCGCAATGCGGACGGCGGATTGCGCAGCCGCACGCTCCTTGCGAATGGCCTTGCGCTTGCGTGACGACAATGCGGACAAGAAACCGTCAAAGTCGGCATAATCGCGGTTTTGCCAATGAAATTGCGTGCCGATGCGCGTCAGCCACCCCGCCGCACGAAACAACTCCAGCTCGCCCTCTTCAACAAAAGTTGCATGCGCAGACGATAGGCCATTTTGGTCCACGACCGCTTCGGCAGCGGCCAATATCGCTGGCGCAAGTGCTGGATCGCGCAACAATAATCGCGGCCCGGGCACGGGCGAGAAGGGCGCGGCAATCTGCAACTTGGGATAATATTGCCCGCCCGCCCGTTCAAACGCATCCGCCCAATGATGGTCGAACACATATTCGCCCTGGCTGTGGCTCTTAAGGTAGGCAGGCAGCGCAGCGGCGGGAATGCCGTCCGCATCGCGGATCATGATCGGCGCAGGCGACCAGCCCGTGCCGGGGCCCACACTACCCGATTCCTCCAACGCCGCCAAAAACGCGTGGGCCACAAACGGATTACCCCGCGGGTTCAGAGCATCCCACTGGTCCGCGGGAATATCGCTGACCTTGCTCAAAAGTTCGGCGGTGACTTCAGACATCGAAATCGTACCGTAGCCCTGAGCAGCAGTTGTGCAGCAACTGTGTCTGTCGAAGGGTGGTCATCGGTTGCGGCTGCGGCATTTGGCTAACTCCGATATCTGATCCCAATCACCCTGAGCCAACGCTTCTTTTTTCGCCCTGCTCCAACCCTTGATCTGCTTTTCCGCAGTCTTGGCATCGTCACGCGTCTGAAATGCGTCATTCCAAATTAATTCAACGGGTCGACGCTTGTAGGTATAGCCAGGGAATGCCCCCGACTGATGCTCTGCCAGTCGCTGATCCATATTGTCGGTGTGCCCAACATAATAAGAGCCGTCAGAACATTTCAATATATAACAATGAAACATCCAGTCGCTTGTCATCGCTTCAGCCCCATCATTACCGCGGCCCTGAGCAGCCATCGTGCAACGACTGCGTCCGTCGAAGGGCGGTCCGAACGGGAAAAGCGCCCTTCGACTTTCACCAGCGCCTAGGCGCTGGTGGCTCAGGACTACGGTGATTTTTGCACATCCGTTCTTAGCTTCGAACCTTTACCACGCAGTCAATTTCGACCGTTGCATCGCGTGGCAATACCGGAACCGAGACGGCGGCACGTGCATGCTTGCCTGCGTCGCCGAACACGGCTTCCATCAGGTCCGATGCGCCATTGGCGGCTTCGGGTTGGTCGGTGAAGTCCGGGGTCGACGCGACAAAGACGCCAAGCTTGACGATGCGTTCCACGCGGTCGAGGTCACCGCCAAGCGCGGCCTTCATCTGCGCAATCAGCATGACTCCGCACGCCTTGGCGGCGGCCTTGCCCTCTTCAAGACTGCGCGTATCGCCGACCTTGCCGGTGACAACCTTGCCATCAACAAAGGGCAACTGGCCCGAAATGAACAGCATTCCGTTTGCTTCGACCGCGGGCACATAGGATGCGACCGGCGCTGCGGGTGCAGGGAGAGTAATGCCGAGCTCGGCCAATTTTGCTTCTATCATCATGCTACCTTTTCCAAACTGGGTGCTGGTGCATTCGCAACCAGCCGTTCCCTAATCCAAACTTCTGCGTTCGCCCAACGATCCAACCGCGCATGCGCAGATTTCGACGGCTTCACGCGATCCCACAGCAATGGCTCACCGACAAAATGCAGCCGCCAGACGTCGGGATGCTGTTCGCCAACGGACTCGTGCTGATGCCCAAGATCGTCGACGAAAACAGCGACGCTGGGTTTATATGCGTCCAAAATCCGTCCAAGTGCTTCGCCCTTGCCGCCTTGGTTGCAATAGACTGGCGCGTCGATGCCAACGGCCTTCAACTGCTCGGTCCGTGGCCCGGCGCGGTGATCAAGCAAATTGGTGAGGATAACGACATCGGCATGTTCGCGCAGCCGGTTGAGGCTTTCGACCGCGCCATCAATCGCTTGCTGGCGGTGCATTTCGGTATCGAAAAAGCCGTTGAGCAGGTCCCAAACCATGCCGCGCTCAACCACCGTGCCATCATGCTTGTGGCGCAGCGCCTCGCCCCAATCGCCGTGGACGAGGTCAAAATGAATATGATGCGCGTCGTCCAGCCAGTCGCGGAAGGGCACGATCATGTGCAACAGCACCTCGTCGCAATCGGAAATCAGCAATGGCCTACTCATGCTTCTAACTCCTGCCGTGCCTGTACAAGTAATGCAGGCGACACCCCGATGACCGCAGCACAAGCGATGAGGTCAGGCTCATAAGCCTCAAGAAAGGACAATATCGCCGCTTGCGTGCCGCGTTCGGTGATCGAGCTGCGCAGCCCTTCGGGCGTCAGGCCAGTCAGCGACAAAAGCCGCTCCGCCCGTGCTTCTTCCATCAACGCCCAAGCCAAAGCCTGAAACGCCATACCCGATGCGTCTAACTTGCCATTTGTTTCATGCATGGCTTTCGCTTAAGCATGTTTGAAGTCGCTGCACCAGCCCTCAGAGGAGCGGTGCCGAAACCGGCCTAAGCCGGACAAGCCAAGGGGAAAAGAGCGGTAATGTCGAAAAAGGTGATGATCGTTGAGGATAATGAGCTGAACCTCAAGCTATTCACCGACTTGCTGTGCGCGCACCAGTTTGTTGTTGAAGGTGTGCGCGACGGACGGCTGGCGCTGGAACAGGCGCGGACATTTGCGCCGGACCTCATCATCATGGACATTCAACTGCCGCATGTCAGCGGCATCGACCTGATTGAGGCGATGCAAAAGGATGTGGCGTTATCCCCAATCCCCGTGCTCGCGGTGACCGCTTATGCCGGCAAAGGCGACGAGGACCGGATCATGGCCGCAGGCGCAAAAGGCTATCTGTCAAAGCCGGTGTCGGTGATGACGTTTCTGGAGGCAGTGCGGGGAATTGTTGGATAATTGAATCCAACCGCGTGCGGGCAATGCGTGAATCAAAAAGGGCGCCCGAGGCGCCCTGATCGATAGCTTGTTCAAGCAGCGCGTTGGCTTACTTGATTTTGGCTTCCTTGAACTCGACATGCTTGCGCACGACGGGGTCATATTTACGGAACGTCATCTTTTCAGTGATGTTGCGTGGATTTTTCTTGGTCACGTAGAAGAAGCCCGTGTCAGCGGTGCTGAGCAGCTTGATCTTGATCGTGGCTGGCTTCGCCATGGCCCATTCCTTTTGTTCAAATAATGTCGCAAAAAACTGCGCAGGGTTTGGCCGCGCTGTTCACAGACGCGGGCCTTTGCTGGTTTGGCGGGTGAAAGTCAAGCCCGTAACCCCAAATCAGGCGTCAAAGCGGGCCAATACCCCCTGAATCGTCTCACTGCACTGGTTTCAGCATCTTCGTTTTGCCGTGCCGCCGCGTTTTCGGACGCTGGAGCGCGCGCAACATAGCCCGCTTTGATTGCCAAAACAAAAGCGATTCGCGGCGCAGTTCAGTCCACCCGCCGCACACATCCCATTTTGATCATGATGTGCTAAGGCAGAAAATATGGACACTGCTTTTACGACCTTCCTGTCTGTTTTCCTCGCCGAGATGGGCGACCGGACACAGATCCTCGCCGCCGTGCTCGCGCTGCGATATCGCAACAATAAAGCGATTCTTGGCGGACTCGCCTGTGCCACCTTGATCAATTGCGGCATTTCGGCCGCGAGCGGATCGGTAATCGACAGCTGGATGAGCGAGCGGCTCATTCAGATGTTCGCTGGCCTTGCCTATATCTTTGCAGGCGCGGGCATGTTGCTGTGGCGGCGCAATGTCGACCCGTTATCAGGGTGGAAAAGCCCGGCATTTCTGACCGCGTTCTTGGGTCTGTTTATCCTGGAATTTGGCGACAAGAGCCAGTTCATCATCGCCGCGCAAAGCGCCCGCACGCCCTATTGGGGCATGGCTGCGGTTGGCGGGTTCATCGGTATCATGGCCGCAACGGTTCCCGCGGTCATCCTGCGCGCGCGGCTTGGCCAGATTGTGCCATTGAAACCCATAAGGTGGGTCTCTGGCGCATTGTTGCTGGGATGGGGCATTGTATTGGCCACGCAAGCCAATGGCATCAGCTAATTGCCGCTACCGCTCGGTCACGTGCTGGAAATAGCGCGCGTCGTTCCTATATTATATTCTCCCCCACCCCCGAATGATGGAGAACTGCCATGGCACATGGTGACAATAGCAAAAAAGCGCTGGCCGATGCGTTAAATGGCCTGCTGGCCGATTATTATGCGCTCTACCTCAAGACCAAGAATTTCCACTGGCATGTCACAGGTCCGCATTTTCGCGAATATCATCTGCTGTTTGATGAACAGGCGACGGAATTGATCGCAACCACCGATCTTGTCGCCGAACGCGTGCGCAAGCTGGGTCAGGATACGCTAACGTCCATCGGCGCGATCGCCGCGAAGCAGCGGATCGATGACCATGATTCGACGTCGACCGATGCATCGAAGATGCTGAAGGAACTGCACGCCGACAATGAGACGCTGATTAAGGCATTGAAAGACGCCAAGAGCCTTGCGGACGAAGCGGGCGATAATGCGACCGATGGCCTGCTGGACGACTGGACGGATCAGGCCGAACAGCGCGCCTGGTTCCTGGCCGCGACAATCGGCAAGGCATGATAGATACAAAAAAGGCGGGCGAAGCGTTGTGCTTCACCCGCCTTTTTGAAATTCTAAAGCGCGCTTATTCGGAAAGCGGACCCAAGTTGGTGGCCGAATATTTGCCGCGACGATCGATTTCGATGTCAAAGGTCAAACGGTCGCCCTGAGTCACTTGACCCATGCCCGAACGCTCAAGCGCAGAAATGTGCACAAACACATCTTCGCCGCCATCATCACGCTGCACAAAACCAAAACCCTTCATGTCGTTGAAGAATTTTACGGTTCCATTGGCACGTTCGCCAGTCGATTCGCGCTGCGGACCACGAGGTGCCGAATCACGGTCACCACCGCGGAAGCCACCACGGTCATCGCCGCGCGAACCGCGGTCAAATGCTGGACGGTCCGGACGCGGTGCGCGCTCGGTCACTTCCATTGGCTCACCATCGATGACGAGGTCCGTTGCCGAAACCTTGCCGCCACGCTCAACGAGCGAGAATTCGAGCGGCTGGCCTTCAGCGAGACCCGTCAGGCCAGCTTGCTCAACCGCGCTGATGTGCACAAACACATCATCGGGACGACCATCGACCTGAATGAAGCCAAAGCCCTTTTGGCTATTGAAAAATTTAACAATTCCTTTGCCGGAACCGATGACTTGCGCAGGCATTGGTGGGCCGCCTGGACCACGCCGAGGTGCACCGAAGCCACCGCCGCCGCTATTGCCGCCGCCAAAACCGCCACCTGA
>CAZCXQ010000094.1:0-7546 GCA_964502655.1 uncultured Sphingorhabdus sp. | reverse complement strand
ACTGTCGCCGCCCAGTTGCTTCATCGCCAGTTCAAATGACGTTCGCGTACGTGTCGAATTTTTTTCGAACACCATCGCGAGCGTATGCCCGACCAATGGCGCATCCGCGTCTGCCTTGCCCTTGGGGCAGCCTTGTCGTGCGGCTTTGCGGTCAATGGCGTCGTTGAGCATGGCAGCAATCGCATCGCCGCCAGCATCCACCAGATTGAGGAAATGACGGGTCATGCCGCCTGCGGCACCTGGTAACTTGCCGCACCCGCCGAAAGCTTTTCCATGAAAATCTGGATTTCGGTATCGGTAATGTTCAACGGCGGCAACACACGGAAGGTGTTATCACCAGCGGCAACCAACAGCAGCCCATGATTGTCGCGCAAATGCGCGACGAAGGCGCGCGTTTCGTGCGTCATCATAACGCCCAGCATCAAGCCCTTGCCACGCACGCCGGTGAACAGGTCTGGATAGTTGCCAATGAACTGTTCCAGTGAGGTGCGCACTTTGTCACCCGTCGCGCGTACATTTTCGAGGAATTCGTCATTTGCCACGACATCCCACACCGCTTGGCATGCCGCCATCGCAAATGGGTTGCCGCCGTACGTCGAACCGTGCGTTCCAACGACCATGCCGCGGGCTGCCTCTTCGGTCGCCAAGCACGCACCCACAGGGAAACCGCCACCCAAGCCCTTTGCCGTCGCCATAATGTCGGGTGTGATGCCATATTGTTCATAGGCATAAAGCGTTCCCGAGCGCGCAACACCGCACTGGACTTCGTCGAGGATGAGCATGATGCCATGTTCGTCGGCCAGCGCGCGCAGGCCCTGTATAAAGGCGTCAGACGCAGGGCGCACGCCGCCCTCCCCTTGAATGGGTTCCACGAGGAAGGCTGCGGTCTTGGGGCCTAATGCAGCCTTGGCGCCTTCAAGATCGTCGAAGTCGACATATTTGAAACCTTCGAGCAGTGGCAAAAAGCCTTTGTGCATCTTTTCCTGATTGCTGGCAGAAATCGTCGCCATCGTGCGGCCATGAAAGGCGTTTTTGAAGGTGATGATTTCAAAGCGGTCGCTGCCTTGGCTCTGGTGGTACGCGCGTGCAGTCTTGATCGCGCACTCGACCGCTTCTGCGCCCGAGTTTGTGAAAAACACAGTGTCCGCAAAAGTCGTATCTACCAGCCGCTGGGCAAACGCCTCACCCTGCGGGCTGCCATAGAGGTTCGACACATGGATCAGCGTCGCTGCCTGATCCTGAATGGCTTTGGTCAAATGCGGGTGGCCGTGCCCCAGCAAGTTCACAGCGATGCCCGCGGCGAAATCAAGCGCGCGGCTGCCGTCTTCAGAAATCAACCAAGCGCCCTCGCCGCGCACCGGTCGGAAACCGCAACGCGGATAGACGGGCATCAAAGGCGTGATCGACATGGTATATTTCCTTCCAACCAAATGCTTGGCATATTCCAAAAGCCAAAAAGCGGCCCCGCGGGACCGCTTGTTTTGCCTTACCGCTATAAGCTTGCAAAAATGGCAAATCAACCCGTGCGACCGCTGCTGTATCACCCCTGCAATCGGCGCATGAACGCGCAGTGGCTACAGCCCCTTGTCGCGTTTCGCAGCAGCAATCTGTCGTTTAAGGTAACCGAACAACAGCAGATGCACCGCCACCAATAATAAAACGACAATCAGGATGATTTTGCCTGCGCTCATTCACGTTTCCTTTTTGCAGCCCAGGCAGTTTTAGCGACATCGCTGGCTGATGCCACGGCCTGTAGCATTTGCATGAATGGGTTTAACACCTAATCGCCACCGCCGTCGCAGCCCCCGCCATCGCCCGTGCCGCAGTCTGCGGCGGTATCTGTGGCGGTCATGCTGACGCCACTGTCACTGTCTTCCCGTTTTCGAGGGTTGGACGATTTGCCCGACCGAACGCCGAAGAAAACCACGGCGAGAAAAATCACGACCACAACCGCCGCTATTACAAACATGGACATGTCATGCTCCTTCTTCTGGACCGCCAATAACCCGATTCAGGGCATCGCTCGGCAGGTTAAGCGCGCGCAGCATCGCCCAAATTTCCTCGCGCGCTTGCGGTTGTAAGCGGCCCAATTGAGGAAGCGCCTCCAAATCAAACAGCGTCAGACCCTGCGGGAACAGTTCGCGATAGGTTACCCGTTCCCGCAATCCGGGTACGAGACGGAAGCCCGCAACCGGCGCGATTTTTTCCAATGCGTCGCGTACCTTGCGTTCATTCTTGGTGCCAAGGCTGCGCGACCGGTTTTGCATGACGACCCAGTCCAGCGGTTTTGGCCGTATTGCGAGGCCTGGCTCTTTCAAATGTTCAACAAGCCGCGCAAAATTGCCCAATGTTTTGAACTCACCGCTGCGTGGATCAATCCGACCGAGCATATCGAGGTCGATGAAGCTGTCATTCACCGGCGTGACAATCGTGTCCGCCATGAAAATTGCGCGCCGTGCGATGGGCGAATCATGCCCGCCGACGTCAATGACGATGAAGCTATGCCGGATACGCGCCATGCGCAGTTTTTCCTCAAGCTCGCTCTCATTTTGTTGCGCGAGCATGATCTGCTCTGGGCCCGGCAGCTTCACGCCATATTCGGTCGCGCTTTCAATACGTGCCCAAAGCGCGCGGTGCAGCGTCAATTGCCGCAGATCGACATCCAGAGCCGCAACGCTTTCCCCGGCGTTACATAACGCGATGCACGTGTGGAAAGCAGAGGTGGACTTGCCCACCCCGCCCTTTTCATTCGCAAAAACAATGATGTGCCCTTTGGGGGCGGACACAGGGTATTTCAGCCAAGCCGGTTCCTGCGACAGATCGGGCGAAGAACCAAATGCGCGTGGTCCCGATGGAGCTACGGGTGCAGGCGGCCATGGATGTGCAGGCGCTGTCTCCTGCCGAGGCGGCGGCAACAACCTTTGTCGTCTGAAGCGAGAAAACAATCCCAACTGGCCTGACCTCCGAGCATATCCAACATGCCGAATTGCCCGGCAGCTTTCAACGCGTTTCGCGCATTGTCACTCCACTGTGACAGACTTTGCCAAATTGCGTGGCTGGTCAACATCAGTGCCTTTGGCGCACGCCACATGATAGGCGAGCAACTGGACAGGCACAGCATAAACCAATGGCGCGATGAGTGGGTGGACGCTTGGCATTTCGATAGTGGCAAGGCAGCCCTCGCCGGCTTCGGCTATACCCTCGGCGTCGGAAATCAGCACGACCTTGCCGCCCCGCGCACGCACTTCCTGCATATTGCTCACGGTCTTTTCGAACAGCGCGCCGCTCGGCGCGAGCACGATAACAGGCACGGCTTCGTCGATCAGCGCGATTGGACCATGCTTCATTTCACCCGAGGCATAGCCTTCGGCATGAATGTAGCTGATTTCCTTGAGCTTGAGCGCACCTTCCATCGCCAATGGATAATCCGGACCACGGCCAAGGTAGAGCACGTCACGCGCAGGCGCGATGAGGTGTGCCATCGCCGCAATGTCTTCGTCATGCGCCAATGCGGCGTTCAAGGCAGCGGGCGCTTCGATCAGATGGCGCACAATCTCGCGTTCTTCTTCTGCAGTCAGCTTGCCTTTGACGAGCGCGAGATGCGCGGCAAGCGCCGCGAGCACGGCGAGTTGGCAGGTGAAGGCCTTGGTCGAAGCAACGCCGATTTCGGGGCCGGCATGTGTTGGCAATAATAGGTCGGCTTCACGCGCCATTGATGATGTCGGCACATTGACCACGACCGCGATGGTCTGGCCATTTTCCTTACAGTGGCGCAACGCGGCCAGCGTATCTGCCGTCTCACCCGATTGCGAAATGAACAGCGCCAGACCGCCTTCTTCCAACACCGGATCGCGGTAGCGGAATTCGGACGCGACATCGATATCGACCGGCACGCGGGCGAAGGTTTCGAACCAATATTTGGCGACCATGCCAGCGTAATAGGATGTGCCGCAGGCAACGATGGTAATGCGTTTCACGCCCGCAAGATCAAAATCCATCTGCGGCAGCGCGACGGTCTGTTCAACGGGGCGGATATAGCTGGAGAGCGTTTGGGCGACCACTGTGGGTTGCTCAAATATCTCTTTCTGCATGTAATGGCGGTAATTGCCCTTTTCGATCTGGGCGGCGGACACGCCGCTGGTGGTGACTTCGCGCGTGACAGGATTATTATCCTTATCGAAAATCTGCGCACCATCGCGCGCGATGACAACCCAGTCGCCCTCTTCCAAATAGGCAATATTCTGTGTCAGCGGCGCGAGCGCCAACGCATCAGACCCCAAATAGGTTTCGCCGTCGCCATAGCCAACAACCAGTGGGCTACCAAGGCGCGCGCCAATCAGAAAATCGGGAAATGCGCGAAACGCAATCGCAAGTGCAAAGGCACCGCGCAAGCGGGGCAGTACGGCCTTCACGGCATCGGCCGGCGCATGGCCCGCCTCCACCTGTTCGGACACCAGATGCGCAACAACCTCTGTATCGGTTTCGCTTTCAAATGTCCGTCCGCGCGCGATGAGTTCATCGCGCAGCTGCTTGAAATTTTCGATGATGCCATTGTGCACGAGCGCGACTTCGCCCGTCGCATGGGGATGCGCATTGCTCGTGGTCGGCGCGCCATGGGTGGCCCAGCGCGTATGCGCGATGCCAATATTACCCGCCGCATCGTCGGTTTTCAGAACATTGACAAGGTTCGCAAGCTTGCCCTCTGCCCGGCGACGGACCAGCTGACCATCATGCACAGTGCAAACACCGGCGGAGTCATAGCCCCGATACTCCATCCGCTTCAGTCCATCGACCAGCCGGTCTGAAACAGCAGATTTGCCAACAATTCCGATAATTCCGCACATGAACTTTTGCTTTCGTCAAATTGTGTAGGGGATTCGGATACCCGGCATCTCTGCCGGGAAATCCTTTGTATTTCGCGTAACGAGTATACGCCCTGTCACCTGCGCCGAAGCCAGGATGATCGCGTCAGGCGATTTCAGTGACTTGCGCTGGTGTCGAAGCGCCGCCGCACGTCGCGCAATTTCTTCGTCAATCTCGCTCATGGCGAACAGACGCAAAAATTCCTCCGTCTCGGTCGCGGCGTCATCAGGAACGCCAGACATAACCTCAATCCACGTCATACGACTTATCCAAGCACGGGCGACGTTGCGCACCTCTGCCCATGCTGCAGGCCGGTTGTGCAACATGTCGATAACAATATTGGTGTCGAAAAAGCGCTCGCTCACGCAGCACTGCGTTTCTTTTTGGTCAACGCAACGTCGCTGACGTCGGGCCATTCGTCGCGCAACTGCCGCTCATACTCAAGGCCATCGACAGTCGAGCCGTACCGTTCCCAAAGGCCGAAATATTTCTCGAAGCCCTCTTTGCGACTTTCAGCGCGATATGCTTCGACTGCCTCGCGTAATACCGCCGCACGCGACTTGCCCTGCTCGGAAGCAAGTTGGTCGAGCCATTTGATGTCTTCATCAGGCAAATCGGCGAGGATTCGAGTCATGATATATTGATATCATATCATGATATCATGTCAATATAATCTCGGGGCTTTGGTCAATGAGCTGAAGCCGGCCAACAATCGACGCTGGCTCCAATAATGCGCCTGGTGCAATAACCGCGTTTGCGCCGATACGGCTCCTATCGCCTACCAACGCGCCAAATTTGCTGACGCCCGTGTTAATTATCTGTCCACGGTAGACGATGCGAATGTTGCGATCTTCTCTCTCATTCCGGTGATTGGCAATAACTGCGCCTGCTTCAATATTGACATCAGCACCGATAATTGAGTCGCCCACGAAGTTCATATGCGCCAGCTTAGACCCGGCGAACATGACCGAGGTTTTGAGTTCAGACGACGGCCCAATGATACAATCATGTTCGAGATACACACCGCCCCGCAGATATGCGCCAGCAGCTATGAAGCAATTAGGCCCAACGATTGCGGGCCCTTTGATAACAGCGCCCGGCTCAATCCTCGCGGTGCGGTGAACTGCCAATTCGTCGGCGCGCTGGTATGAAGAGCCGAGACTGGCCATTTGTTGTCTGAGCAAAGGCGCAATGTTGCCGACAAAATCCCACGGGGCCTTATGAATATCTGCAAATGGAGAGGCCTGCCAAGGCTCAATACACGAAGGTATCAGGCCTTGGACATCGAGCGTCACTTCTTTTCCGCCTTCTTCTTCCGCATCGCGTCGTGGAACCGATCCGCCCAGCCGGGCTTTACCAGCTGCTCGGCGCGGACCATGCGGAGTTCGCCGTCGGCGACGTCGCGGGATACGGCGCTGCCTGCGGCGACGATGGCATCGCGGCCGATTTTGACTGGCGCGATCAGGGCAGAGTTAGACCCGATGAACGCGCCTTCGCCAATCACCGTCTGATATTTGAAATAGCCGTCATAATTACACGTGATCGTGCCCGCGCCGATATTTGCGCCTGCACCGATTGTCGCATCGCCAAGGTAAGTGAGATGATTGGCCTTTGCGCCCTTGCCCAGATGCGCTTTCTTGGTTTCAACGAAATTGCCGATTTTGGCTTTTTCGTCCAATACCGTGCCGGGCCGCAACCGCGCAAATGGGCCGACTTCGCAACCGCTGGCGATTTGCGCGCCTTCAATATGGCTGTTCGCGCGAATTTTGACGTTATCAGCGATGCGCACGCCGGGGCCAAAAAACACATTGGGTTCGATCAGGACGTCACGGCCGATTTGCGTATCCCATGCGAACCAAACGGTTTCCGGCGCGATCAGGGTTGCGCCATCGTCCATCGCCTGCACGCGGCGGCGCTTTTGCCATTCGGCTTCCATCTCCGCCAATTGTGCGCGGCTGTTAATGCCCGCAACATCAAAGGGATCCGTGGTGACTGCAACGCAAACACGGCCATCGGCGTTCGCGATGTTGACGATGTCGGTTAGATAATATTCCTTCTGCGCATTGTCGTCCGTCACGCGGTCGAGCAAGCCAAACAGATCGCGTGACTTGACCGCCATCAGGCCAGAGTTGGACAGCTTCACCGCCTTTTCAGTGTCGGTCGCGTCCTTCTGTTCGACCATTTTCACGATGCGGCCGTCTTCGACAATCACGCGGCCATAGCCCGTTGGATCCTCCGGCTCGAACGCCAACACGACCACCGCAGGCGCGTCGGCGGCGTTCAGCCGTTCGACCATCGCCTGCATTGTCGCCGTCGGCACGAACGGAACATCGCCGTAGAGAATGAGGACATCGCCATCAAAGCCAGCCAATGCGCCCTGCGCCTGCTGCACGGCATGGCCTGTTCCATGTTGCGGTTCCTGCACAGCCAATTCTGCGGACCCTGCCAAGGCAGCCTCAAGCTGACCCTTGCCGCTGCCAACAACAACAACCTTTTTGGCAGGGCTTAAGGCATCAACCGACGCCATCAGGTGCATCAGCATTGGCCGGCCGGCGATGGGATGCAGGACCTTGTGCAGATCGGATTTCATGCGAGTGCCCTTGCCCGCGGCAAGGATGATGGCAGCTAATTCAGTCATGTGCATTGTCATGCCAGCAAATTGTTGCGGTTTCCAGAACTTGCA
>CAZCXQ010000093.1:0-7568 GCA_964502655.1 uncultured Sphingorhabdus sp. | reverse complement strand
ACGGCGGCTATGGGACGGCCATTCAGGGGTATAAACTGTCCGAGGCTGACTATCGCGGGTCATTGGACCTGACCCATGATCAAAAGGGTAATAACGACCTGCTGTCGATCACGCGGCCTGACGTGGTCGGTGCCATCCACAGCGCTTATCTGCGCGCTGGCGCGGACATGATTGAAACCAACACCTTCAGCGCCACGAAGATCAGCATGGCTGATTATGGCTGCGAACATCTGGTCCAGCAATTGAACCTTGATTCGGCAAAGCTCGCGCGCGCCTGCTGTGACGCCGCAGAAGCCGAAGATGGCAAGCGGCGTTTTGTCGCAGGTTCAATTGGGCCAACGAATAAGACATTGTCTTTATCACCAGACGTCAACGACCCCGGCTATCGCGAGATCGATTTTGATTATCTGAAAGGCGTCTATCGCGAACAATGCGACGCGCTTATCGAAGGCGGTGTGGATTTCCTGCTGATTGAAACGATTTTCGATACGCTAAACGCCAAATGCGCAGCGATGGCGGCGCAGGAAGCGGCACTGGCATCGGGCAGGGATGTGCCACTGATGATATCCATGACGATCACCGATATGGCCGGTCGCAATTTGTCGGGGCATACCGTTGAAGCATTTTGGGCCGCGATTCGCCATGTCAAACCACTGACCATCGGGTTGAACTGCTCGTTCGGCGCCGATCTGTTGCGTCCGCATTTGGCCGCTTTGTCAAAGCAAGCCGATACGCTTGTCATGGCCTATCCCAATGCGGGCCTGCCCAATGATCTCGCCGAATATGACGAACTGCCGGAAACGACGGCGCAGCTGATTGGCCAATGGCTGGATGATGGGTTGGTTAACATTGTCGGCGGTTGTTGCGGCACCACGCCTGCGCATATTGCCGCAATTGCCAAGGCCGTTGAGGATCGCGCCCCGCGCAGCATCCCGCACCCACCACTGGTCACGCGGCTCGCTGGCCTCGAACCCTTCATCATGGCCGCCTGAACTCCTTAAAGCTGAACATAAAAATATGACATCCTCCTCCTCCCGTTTCGTCAACATCGGTGAACGTACGAACGTCACCGGCAGCGCCAAGTTCAAGAAGCTCATTCTGTCTGGCGATTATGAAGCCGCTGTCGAAATCGCACGCGACCAGGTCGAAAATGGCGCGCAGATTATCGACATCAATATGGATGAAGGTCTGCTCGACGCGCATGAGGCGATGACCACATTCATCAAACGGATCGCGGCCGAACCAGATATTGCGCGCGTGCCGTTGATGATCGACAGTTCCAAATGGAGCGTCATTGAAGCCGGGCTGAAATGCGTTTCGGGCAAGCCCATCGTGAATTCGATTTCGATGAAAGAAGGCGAAGAAGCCTTTTTGCATCACGCGCGGCTGTGCATGGCCTATGGCGCAGCCGTCGTGGTGATGGCGTTCGACGAGACTGGGCAGGCGGACACCAAAGAGCGCAAGGTCGAAATCTGCAAACGCGCTTATGACTTGCTGGTCGGCATTGGGTTTCCGCCCGAAGACATCATTTTCGATCCCAATATTTTTGCGGTGGCAACGGGGATTGAAGAGCATAATAATTATGGCGTCGACTTTATCGAGGCGCTTAAAGAGCTGCGCGTTCTTTGCCCGCATGCGCATTATTCGGGCGGCCTTTCCAACCTGTCCTTTTCCTTCCGCGGCAACGAGCCTGTGCGCCGCGCGATGCACTCGATTTTCTTATATCATGCGATCCCTGCCGGCCTCGATATGGCGATCGTTAACGCCGGGCAGTTGGACATCTATGACGATATTGATCCTGAACTGCGGGTGGCGTGCGAAGATGTGATCCTCAACCGCGACCCCGATGCCACCGAGCGCCTCATCACCTTGGCCGAGAAATATCGCGGAACGGACGTAGCGCAGGAAAAGGCGGAGGCCGAATGGCGCGGCTGGGAGGTCAAGAAGCGCCTTGAGCATGCCTTGGTCAAAGGCATTGATGCGCATATCGTCGACGACACCGAAGAAGCGCGGCTTGCGATCAAGGCGGCTGGTGGCAGGCCAATTGAGGTTATTGAAGGCCCGTTGATGGACGGCATGAATGTCGTTGGTGACTTGTTCGGGTCGGGTAAAATGTTCCTGCCGCAGGTTGTGAAATCGGCGCGCGTTATGAAAAAAGCCGTCGCGCATCTGTTACCTTATATCGAGGCCGAGAAAGAAGTCGGCGCGAAGGGTAAGGGCAAGATCATCATGGCGACCGTCAAGGGCGACGTGCATGATATAGGCAAGAATATCGTTGGCGTTGTGCTGCAATGTAATGGCTTTGAGATTGTCGATCTGGGCGTGATGGTCCCGTGGCAAGACATATTGAAGGCGGCGGTCGAACATGATGCCGACATGATCGGGCTATCGGGCCTCATTACGCCTTCGCTGGACGAGATGGTCACCGTCGCTGAAGAAATGCAGAAGGCGGGCATGACGATGCCGTTGATGATCGGCGGCGCGACCACGTCCAAAACGCATACGGCGTTGCGAATCGAGCCTGTTTATTCGGGTCCCGTCATTCATGTGCTGGATGCATCGCGCGCTGTCGGTGTTGCGGGCACATTGGTCAGCGATACTATGGCCGAAAAGTTCGTCGCTGACACCCGCGCCGAATATAGCCACATCCGCGATGCCCGCGCTGGCAAGACCGCAAAGCCATTGGCTTCGCTCGACGAAGCCCGCGCCAATGCGTTCGAGATTGACGAGGCGCTGAAACCTGCGCCGCCATTACAGCCGGGTGTGCATGTCTATGATGACTGGGACCTTGTGGATCTGCGCAATTATATCGATTGGACCCCGTTTTTCCGCGCATGGGAATTGCACGGCAATTACCCCGATATTCTGACCGACGAAGTCGTTGGCGAAAGTGCCACCAGCCTGTTTGCCGATGCCAATGCGATGCTCGATAAAATCATCAGCGAAAAATGGCTCCGCGCAAAGGGCGTTGCGGGCCTGTGGCCATGCTGGCGCGATGGCGATGATGTTGTGGTCTATTGCGAACAGACCGAAGCCCATATTCGCCTGCCGTTCCTGCGGCAGCAAATCGCCAAGCGCGAAGGCAGGGCGAATATGTGTCTGGCCGATTTCATCAGCCGCGATGGCGACTGGATTGGCGGCTTTGCGGTGACAACTGGCCATGGCATCGGCGCGCATTTGGCGCAGTTCAAAGCCAATATCGATGATTATTCCGACATCATGTTGAAAGCGCTCGCCGACCGTCTCGCCGAAGCCTTTGCCGAGCGGATGCACGAGCATGTCCGCACAACATTATGGGGTTATGCGCCCGACGAGCAATTCACGATAGAGGCGCTGAACCGTGAAGAATATCGTGGCATCCGGCCCGCGCCGGGTTATCCCGCATGTCCGGACCACAGCCTGAAGCCGATATTATTCGACCTGCTGGATGCGACCCATAAAACGGGCATTACCTTGACCGAAAGCTTTGCCATGTTGCCGACCGCAGCGGTCAGCGGCTTTTATTTCGGGCACCCCCAAGCGGAATATTTTGGTGTTGCGCGGATTGGCGAAGATCAGGTTGCGGACTATGCCGCACGGCGCGCACTCGATTTGGATCGGGCGCGGCAGTATCTAAGGCCGAACCTCAACGAATGATCTGGGCTAGGGTAGATTTTAGGGACGGATGCCCATGAAGAAAACTGCGCTCTTTGTCCTGACCGCGTTCTGCGCGGTGGCGGCATTTGCGCGCAGCCCGGCCCCTTTCCGCAATGGCGAGACGGGCCGCGACTATACCAGCCTTCAAAAAGCGGTCGATGGCATTGGCAGTGGCGAAGGCACGATCATCATCGCGCCGGGTACCTATCGGCAATGTGCCATCCAAAAAGCGGGCATCATCGCCTTTCGCGCAGCAGTGCCGGGCCAGACGATATTTGACGGCGCGATCTGTGAAGGCAAGGCGGCCTTAGTCCTGCGCGGACGGGCGGCGCGTATCGATGGTGTTGTCTTTCAAAATATGCGCGTGCCCGATGCCAATGGCGCAGGCATCCGTTTGGAAAAGGGCGACCTGACGGTGACGCGCGCGATTTTTCGCAACAGCGAACAGGGCATCTTAACCGCCGACGACAAAGCTGGTGAAATTCGCATCAGGCAATCGACCTTTTCCGCCCTTGGCCGCTGCGACCGGGGGCGGTCCTGCGCGCATAGCCTATATGTTGGCGGCTATGGCAGCCTGACCATCACCAACAGCCGTTTCGAACGCGGCCATGGCGGGCATTATGTCAAAAGTCGCGCGCGGCAGGTGTCGATTACCGACAACGCATTTGACGATACGCGGGGTCGCCAAACTTATTACATGATTGATTTGCCCAATGGCGCAACCGGCAACATCGCGCGCAATGTCTTCGTCCAAGGCGCGGCCAAGGAAAATGACAGCGCCTTTATCAATATTGCAGCCGAAGGCCGGACGCAAAGCAGTGCTGGCCTGGCGATTAACGCCAACGAAGCGAGCATTGCGCATGGTGTGAATCGCGAAACGGTATTTCTGGCGGATTGGTCGGGCGACCGGCTGGCGTTGGGCGGTAACCGGTTGGGCCGCGGACTGAAACCGTTTGAGAGACGATAGGTCCTGACCCTAAGGCGACAAAAGCAACGTGGGGCAACGTTTTTACTGTCTGCTTTGTCGCTTTAATGGTGAACGCGGCTCTGACTTATTTCCGCTGGTCTCAACATTGAGAAAGAACCGCGCGCGCTTTCGCGTGTGCGTGGCGATACTCTCAAAGCCAATCCTACATTGCAAGCGTGGAGATGCCTCCAGCCCTTGCCGCGGCGATTACCGCCCCTGCGCACGCCACCGGCGCACGACGCGGTCCAATATTTCGGCTTCACCGCCTGTTTCGCGCCAAAGCGCGCTGAACAGCGGGTCTTCCGAGGCGGGGCGTTTTTCCGCTTCCAAATGGTCGAGCGACACGCGGATGGGAATGCTGACACCTTCGCCGCAGATAATGCATTCGCGGTTGCGTAAGGCAGGGACGGCATCAAGGAAACCGCGCGCACCTTCGGGCATGGCGGCGCGGACAAATGCCTGATCGCGTTCATTGTTCAATCGCATCGAAATGATCGTGCCGCATTGCGACAGCACGCCTTCGGCCAAATCGGACGGACGCTGTGTAATCAGGCCAAGCGACACACCATATTTACGCCCCTCCTTGGCAATGCGTTCAAGGATGGAGCGCACCGCGCTGTCTTTGGAAACGCGATCCGACGGAATGTAGCGATGCGCCTCTTCGCAGATGAGCAGGATGGGGCGCTGCGCTTCGTGGCGCGACCATATGGCATAGTCAAACACCAGACGCGACAGCACCGCGACAACGGTCGACGTGATGTCGGAAGGGACGCCGGACACATCAATAATCGAAATCGGTTTGCCATGTGATGGCAGACGGAAAATCTTGCCGACAAATTCGGCCATGGTGTCGCCGACCAGCAGGCCCGAAAACATGAAATTGTAACGCGGGTCGGCTTTCAGTTCGTCAATTTTGCTCTTCAACCGTATGAACGGCGCGGACGATGTTGCCTTGTCGAGCTTGCCCATTTCATTCTGGATGATGTTGGTCAGGTCAGACAATAAATAAGGGATTGGCGCATCAACCGTCAGCTTGCCAATCGTTTCGGCAATCCGGTTTTTGGCCCGCGCCTGCAACAGGCAGCGGGCGAGAATGTCTGAGTCAATTTGCCTGTCGTCGCCGGTGGAGGTGACGAACACTTCGCAATGTTCGGCAAAGTTCATCATCCAATACGGCATGGCCAGATTGTTGACGTCGAACAACGCGCCATTTTGTTTGAACGCCGCACTATATTCACCATGGGGGTCAATCATGACAATATGGCCGTCAGGGGCGATATCGCACATTTTATGCACGATGAGAGCGGCGCAGGTTGATTTGCCGGTACCCGTTGAACCCACCAGCGCGAAATGCTTGCCGAGCAGCGCGTCGACATATAGCGCGCCGCGAATATCCTTGGTTGGGACAACGGTGCCGATTTCAACATGTGCGCGCGCGTCGGTTGCATAGACTTGCGTCATGTCCGCGCTCGACACCGCATAGACTTCGCTTCCGGGGATCGGATAACGCGTGACCCCGCGTCGGAAATTGGAGATTTTGCCGGTCAGGCGGTCCTCGTCGCCTTCGCCCAGAAAGTCGACCTGCGCCATAATGACCCCATGGTCGCGGTCATGCATGCGCTGTGTGCGGATACTGGCGAGCAGCCAATTATGGCCAATGCGAATCTTGATTTGGCTGCCCACTTGCCCTGCCATCGCAATGCTGGGATCGGCATGTGACATCAGCTGGGTCAATATGCTGGCATCGAGGGTGATTTGGGAACTGGATCCGGCAATGTCCATAACAAAGCCGATATGGTGCAGCGTTGCTGTCGCTTCGGCGTGTCCCTGCGCACTGTGTTCTGCGGACGTAAACGGCCGATGCCCTGTCATATCCATCGCTAAACTGCCTTTGATGTAAGGAAGCGGCCAACGATAGGTACAGAAGGTAAAGATTTATTTACCATGGAAGCCGCTATGGCCCCGCCAACGCCGTTTAAAAGCGCTGGAAAACATATCCGGCGAACCAGCCCAGCAGCAATGATACAAGCACCGCCATCGCGCCATAAAATAAGGCGTAATCCTGCGCCATGACGGTCACCAGTTGCTCAAACCCGGTTTTGCGTATCCGCACTTGGACATTATCGTCCGCGACAATGACGCGGCCATTGCGGATCAACAATGTTTCGGCGGTATATGTGCCAACCGGCACGCTCGATGGAATATTCAGGCGGGCGCGGTACAATACTTGATCAGTGATTTCGACGGTGCCAGCCTCTTGCCGGAAAAGACCGTTGCGGCGGTTCAGATCGACCAAGCCATCGACAAAGCGTTTTTGCTCTGCCGCATCGACTTCACCGCTGGGCGACAATTGCAATCTTTCGAGGCCAAGTTCGTAAATGGCGGCGGTCTTGCTATCGACGATTTCGCGCAGCGGGCGGGACGATGCGATCGCATAATAAGCAGGGACAGACCGGAAATCGGTGCTGTCCGCATTAATCCAGATGCCAGCAATATTCTGCTTTTCGCGCAGCGTCACCGCGCGGGTTGGCCCGCGCAGGACCACGGCGACGTCCACCTGACCCTCCGGCGCAACGCCGCGCGGGTAAATGATCGCGCCAAATAACAGCATTTCAGCGCCGGTGAATCCCGATTGAATATTGATTTCGCGCTGCGACACATCGGGCACCAGCTTGGGCACATTTTGCGCGCCCACCGCCACCGGCAGCAAAAACAGGAACAGGGCGATCAAGCGTATCACAGGGCTTGCAACGTGTAGATTTCGTCCGGACGCCAGCCAAGGCCAAGCGCCATCCGGATGGCGACGAGCAGGACAATCGCTGCCAGAAACAGGCGGAGATATTCGGGGCGCATCCGCTGCGCCAGTCGTGCGCCAATTTGCGCGCCGGTGACACTTCCGATCAGCAAGAATACCGCCAGCACAATATCGACGGCCTTGGTGGTCAGGCTGTGCATCATGGTCGAT
>CAZCXQ010000092.1:1482-7586 GCA_964502655.1 uncultured Sphingorhabdus sp. | reverse complement strand
GGGACGGTGCGCGATAACCGTCATAGCTTTCATCACCGAAACCATCTCTTTTGTCCCGGCCTTTGCCAGCACGCTTGCGATCAAAACCCATAACTTCTTACTTGCCTTCTCATCGCCCTGAACCACTATGTTATGCAGTCGAGGGCGACTGTACTGCACGTCACAAGCGCAGCCGTTGGTGATTGCGCAAGGATTTTGTATATCGCATTAAAAGGTTACGCGATAGCAAATATTGCGGCTGAAAATCGCAGGGCGCCAACTGTAGTTTCGTTTGCCTTGCACAGTCCGCTGGGGCAAGGGGCTAGCATGAGCGTATATTTACACGAAGAAGACCTTCCCGCAGGCGTACTGGCCGATGGCCCCGTCGCCGTAGACACCGAAACCATGGGGCTCATCACCCCACGTGACAGGCTGTGCTTGCTGCAGATTTCCGACGGACGCGGCGATGAACATCTGGTGCGTTTTGGCCGCGACAGTGACTTTTCTGCACCAAATTTGCGTGCCGTGCTGGCCGATCCCAACCGTTTGAAGCTGTTCCATTATGCCCGATTCGATTTGGCGGCGATTTCGCATTATTTGAACGTCGTCGCGACGCCGTTATTCTGCACAAAAATCGCCTCGCGCCTTGTCCGGACGTACACCGACCGCCACGGGCTGAAGGAATTGGTGAAGGAAATGCTGTCGACAGACATTTCCAAACAGCAACAGTCAAGCGACTGGGGCGGCCCCATATTGTCCGAAGCGCAAAAAGATTATGCCGCCAGCGATGTGCGCTATCTGCACCGCCTGCATGCCGAATTTGTCGTGCGGTTGGAACGCGAAGGCCGCACCGCCTTGGCGCAGGCATGTTTTGACTTTCTGCCGCACCGTGCGAACCTCGATCTGTCTGGCTGGCCAGAGACCGATATATTCGGGCACAGTTAAGGTTTAATCGGGTTAGAGACATAATATGTCCGCACAGGCCGATCTTGAACGCAGTTATCGTCAACGCTGGGCATTGCCCGGCGGACGGCATGACCGCCTTATCCGCGCGATGCGGGTTGTCTTGCCGAGCATCATCGGTTTGCTTGTCGCTATATTGGCGTTCAGCCCATTTACCGGGCAGCAGGAACTCAGCTTTGTCCTGAACAAAGACGAAGTGAATCTGTCGCGCGAACGGTTGCGCGTTGTTGAGGCATTGTATCGCGGCGAAGACAGCAAAGGCCGTCCGTTTTCACTGCGCGCGGGTAGCGCTGTCCAGAAGACATCGGCACAACCTGTTCTCGACATGACATCGCTGTCGGGCCGGATATCGTTGAACGACGGCCCAGCCTCCATCATCGCACAGCGCGGCAGCTATGACCTTGGCAAGGAAACCATGCGCGTGACGGGCCCATTGGCGGTTGAATCGCCGGGCTATGACATGGTCGCCAGCAATGTGGAGCTGTCGTTGAAAGACCGGACGATGCGGAGCTTTGGCCCCGTGAGCGGCCGCACCAAGGTCGGAACCTTCCGTGCCGGACGATTGCGCGCTGACCTCGATACGCGTGTTATCCGGCTAGATGGCGGCGTTCATTTGCGTATCGACCAGAATGCGATTAAGTGAGGCCGTCATGAGCAAAGCTTCTATCTCCTTTGGACTGGCCGCCGCAGTTGCGGGCATTATGATGCTGTCTTCGGCGTCAACCGCGCAGGGTATTCGCAACCATAACACCAACGCACCAGTCGTTTTCGATGCTGGCTCATCCGAACTGCAAGACCGCGCAGATCGTTTCGTGTTGTCAGACGGTGTAACCGTCACACAGGCCGGGCTTACGCTCAAAGCAAATCGGATAACGGCCGCTTACACAAGCAAGGGCGGCGTGGATGTAAATCGCCTCGACGCCACGGGCGGCGTGACCATCACCAAGGATGATCTGCGCGCGACCAGCAGCTCGGCGATATATGACCTCGACTCCAGCCTGATCACCCTGATTGGCAATGTGAATCTGGTGCAAGGCAGCAACCGGCTCAACGGCGGCAGGCTTGTCATCGATCTCAATTCAGGTCGATCCACCCTCAATGCCGGTGGCCCTGCCAATATAACCAATTCGGGCGGCCGCGTTACCGGATCGTTTAGCGTTCCACAGCGCAAAAATTAGGGGGCATCCCCAAACAGCCTCTAAAACGGGGCAGCATAAATCATGCCAATTGCAAAATGGGTCAGCATTCATTAGCTGTCTGTTGCATATCAACGGCAAAATCGCGGGCGAAATTTGGATATGGACAGCATGACTGCAACTTCTCCCGCTGCGGATGCGACGACGCAAGACGGCGTGCAATCCGGACTGGGTGTCGTTTCCATCGCCAAAAGCTATGACAAGCGCGCGGTATTGACCGATGTGTCGCTCTCGGTTGCGAAGGGCGAAGTGGTAGGCCTGCTTGGCCCCAATGGTGCGGGTAAGACCACCTGCTTTTATTCCATCATGGGGCTAGTAAAGCCCGACAGCGGCCGCATCACCTTGGATGGCGCAGACATCACCCACCTGCCCATGTACCGCCGCGCGATTTTGGGCTTGGGCTATTTGCCGCAAGAAACATCAATTTTCCGCGGTATGACTGTGGAACAAAATATCAGCGCTGTTCTGGAAATGGCAGAACCCGATGCAGACGCGCGCAACGAGCGGTTGGAAAAATTGCTGGGCGAATTCGGCCTCACCCGGTTGCGTAGCGCACCCGCCATGGCGCTGTCCGGTGGCGAGCGGCGGCGCTGCGAAATTGCCCGCGCACTGGCGGCAAACCCGTCGATCATGTTGCTCGATGAACCTTTCGCCGGCATCGACCCGATATCCATTTCCGATATTCGCGACCTTGTGAAAGAATTGAAAACCCGCGGCATCGGCGTGCTGATTACCGATCATAATGTGCGCGAAACGCTCGATATCGTTGACCGCGCCTGCATCATCTATGGTGGGCAGGTTCTGTTCGCAGGGTCGCCCGAGGCGTTGGTCGCGGATGCCAATGTGCGCCGCCTGTATCTCGGCGAGAGTTTTGCGATGTGATTTGCGGCGATGACGGAACCATAACGTCATGGCATTAGCACCCCGTCTCGATCTTCGCCAAAGCCAGTCGCTGGTGATGACACCGCAACTGCAGCAGGCGATTAAACTGCTGGCATTGTCGTCGCTGGAAATTGAAGCGTTCATTGCGGAAGAGGTGGAGCGTAACCCCGTTTTGGAAATAGGCAGCAGCGACGCTGCCCCTGATGTGCCCACCGAGGATTTCGCGCCTGCAAACAACGACAGTCGCGAGCGGGCCAGTGACGACCTGCTCAGTGGCGATGGCCAAGGCTCATCGGAAGCGCTGGATGTCGATTTCAGCACAGAAACGTTTCACCATGACACCCCATCGGACAGTGTCGGCGGGGCCGATGGCATGCTTGGGCTTTCGGGCAGCACCGCGCCCAGCGGCTTTGACGCCGACGGCCCTGATTTCGACAGCTTTGCCGCGCGCGACATTAGCCTGCGTGAACATTTGATGGCGCAGGCAGGGTCCAGCCTGTCCGGACGCCAGCTGTTTCTGGTCCAGCAGATTATCGAACATATCGAACCCACGGGCTATGTTGGCGAAGACCTGATGGCGGCGGCCCACCGGCTTGGCGTTCCCATGGCGGAAATGGATGCGGCGCTTTCGGCGTTGCAGCGGTTCGACCCAACCGGTGTTGGCGCGCGAAACCTGTCCGAATGCCTCGCCATTCAAGCGCGCGAGGCGGATCGTTATGACCCATGCATGGCCAAGCTTATCGACAATCTCGACTTGGTGGCAAAGGGTGCGTTTGACCAGCTTAAGCGCATGTGCCGCGTCGATGACGAAGACCTGCGCGATATGTTGATAGAACTGCGCGGCTATGATCCCAAACCCGGTTGCCGGTTCGAAAGCGAAGATATGCTTGCCGTCACGCCCGACATATTCATCACGCCGCGCGGCGAAGGTTGGGCCATCGAACTGAACAGCGCCAACTTGCCCCGTATTCTCATCAACCGCAGCTATGTTGCCGAGCTGGGGCAAGACAAAGCCACAAAAGCCTGGCTAAGCGATTGCATGGCAGATGCGAATTGGCTCATCAAAGCCATGGATCAAAGACAGCGCACCATCGTCAAGGTCGCCGCCGAGATTGTGAAACAACAGGACGGCTTTTTTCGCAAGGGCGTCGCCCATTTGCGGCCACTCACGCTGCGGCAAGTCGCAGATGCCATCGACATGCATGAATCCACCGTCAGCCGGGTGACGAGCAACAAATATCTGCATTGCGGACGCGGTTTGTTTGATCTCAAATATTTCTTTTCATCGGGGGTTCAGTCCGCCGACGGAGAGGGCGCGTCGGCAGAGGCCGTCAAAAGCCACATCAAATCCTTAATTGATGCCGAAGGCGAAAAGATCTTGTCCGATGACACGCTGGTCGATTTGTTGACGGCAAAAGGCTTCGACATTGCCCGCCGCACCGTGGCGAAATATCGCGAAGCTATGGGTATCGGATCGTCCGTGCAAAGACGGCGGCAAAAGAAAATGGGCCGCTAATCACGCTGCCAGATGTGATCGCGCCCCGGTTTCGCGGTCGATAAGAATGTGCTCCGCCAGTATATGGTCGCTGACCTTATCCACGTCGATTGCGGCGACAGGATCAGACATTGGCACCAGCGTTGCAACAAGGCCAAGGCGTTTGCCCGCAATCGTTAACGCCTGCCGCAATCCAATCGTGCGGGTCAGCGCGCGCGATGCCAGCCCCACCCCGAAGTGCATGAACAGGCGCCATGTTTTCTTGCGATCCTGTTCGGCCTCTGCCCATAAATCGAGTGCAAACACGGATTTGAGGCTCATCAATGCGAAGAGATTTGCGCCCGACCACGCGCCGTCCGAAAAACGCAACCATGTGCGTTTCGCGTCTGGAAATTGCGCCAACATTGTCTTTCGTTCCACCATCGCAATGGCAACATCGCCATCGGCTTTACCCAGAAATTCGGCGATCATATCAACGGTTAACAAGGGGTGGTCCGCGGTGGTCACCAATATCGGCGACGAAAATCCTAATGCATCCACCTGCCGCTTGATGCTCAGCGATATACTGCTCAGGCTTTCGACCAACGTTGCGCCGCCTGCGGCATCGACCGCGGAACGCAGTGCATCGGGTTCCTGACATAGGACAATGATTTCACCGATAAGCGGCGACGCACGCAGCGTCCGCACGACATGGCTAATCATCGGTTCGCCGCGCACGGGCACCAGAGCTTTCAGCTTAAGCCCAAAATGCTGTGCAAACATATCCGTACCGGGCCTTTGCCCGGCAAGGACGATGCAGGTCCATTGCGCTTGCAAACAGCTTCTCCTAAACGCGTCCAAATCGGGGGGCACGCCAACATATTTGGCATACCTTGGGGTGGGGCTTGGCGACCAAAAATGAATATTGCAATATATGATCTCGACAAGACCATAACGCGTCGCCCGACATTTACGCATTTTCTGCTATTTTATGCGCGGCGCACCGCGCCCATTCGGCTGGCATTACTGCCGATCTGGATCGCGGCGATGCTGGGATATAAGTTTCGCCTATATGGGCGCAAACCCCTGAAACAATTTGGGATTGCGATGTTCATCGGGCGCAAAATTTGTCCGGACATTTTGCCCAATATCGTCGCCGATTTTACCGAACAGCTTGTGCGCGAAGGCCTTCAGCCGGGGGCCGTTGCACGCATAGACGCCGATCGCGCGCGCGGGGCGTTGCTGGTGATGGCAACGGCGGCACCCCATTTTTATGCGGGCCACATCGGCGCCAAAATTGGTTTTGATGCCGTTATTGCGACGCGTCATATCGGCGAAGCAGACGGCCAATTGATGCACCGCATCGCCGGCGAGAATTGCTACGCCGCAGAAAAATTGCGCCGCGTGCAGGAATGGCTGTCGCAACAGGGCATTAACCGCCAAGATGCGCATATCCGTTTTTATTCGGACGATCTGAGCGACCGGTTCGCTTTAGACTTCGCGGACGAAGGCTATGCCGTGAACCCCTCCAAACGCTTTATGAAGGCTGCTGCCGAGGCCAATTGGGGCGTGCTCGATTTCCGCAGCCCTAACGAGACCTCTTCAGCGGG
>CAZCXQ010000092.1:0-1472 GCA_964502655.1 uncultured Sphingorhabdus sp. | reverse complement strand
AGCTTTGAAGATATTGCCGCAGCGCCTCCGCGCCGCGTTCCGACGCGGGGCGCGGATCGCTTTGGTCGGCGGTGTAGGCCATCCGCTGTTCTTGGGCTGTGCGATATTGCGCGGCAATCTGCGCATGATCGGGCAACAATGCTATCAACTGCTTGGCCGTGCGGACAACCGGGCCGTTGTTCCAGAAATCATATTCAGGCGCGCTACCGGGCACGGCCGCACTGTGCGTATCAATGAAAAAACATGCGCGCGGGCGATGCAGAAATTCATACACCTGGCTTGAAACATCGCCAATATAGACGTCTGCGGACAGGGTGTAGCTCATATCAAACAGGCGCGCGCCATCCACATCGATCCGAATATTCGGGGCATCATAATATTTGGGATCAATATCTGGCCGCGTGCGGGTCACGCGATATTCCGGCGAAATATGCACCTTTTTATAAAATAGCATCACATGCGGCGCAAAGATCAGATTGTAACGGTCCGCATTCTGGTAAAAAAATTCCAATATGTCCGCCCCGTGATCGAACCAGCTCGACATATGTGGGTCGAAATGCGGGTTGTATAAAAACGTCGGATTGCCGTTGTCGAAAAATGTTTCAGGGGTGCGCCCCCGCAAAATGTCGAACTTTGGATAACCGATGATCCGGCAGCGTTCGGGCGTGGAAACGCCAGCATCCACCATCTGGTCCACAACCTTTTGTCCGCTGACCATCAACAGGTCAAAGTCGCGGAATGCAGGGTGAAAAGATACATTCCGGTCCCCCGCCCCATGGGGCACACAGACAAAGGCAGGGCAATGTTTGCGGCGGCGAAATTTGGTCCAATGGCGTTTGAGGGTCAGGCAGGTGCGTTCCGTCGACACGATGGCGACGGATTTCCGTAAGAACGCATTATGCCAATATAAACGCAATATCCGGTGAACAGGCACCAATCTGTTCAGGCCGTTGGTAAGCGTCTTGAGCCATTCGGGTAACGCCAGCGACCGCCAATGCAAGGCGGCAATCTGTTCGGGCGTCAGCAGCCTTTCGACCTCTTTGCGCGTCACGTCACTGCCAAAGGCGACAATCGCCCGGAAGCCTTTTTCACGCAACGCGAATGCGCCGGCTATCCCCGCCAAATGCGCCACTTGGTGGCCCGCATCATGGTTGAACAGGAAAATAACGTCCGATTTGACAGACGCCGCAGCCTTCTTGTGTCGTGGAATATTCATACAAAGCGGCATCTATCGCCATTGATAGATTTTTGCGACCAGTTTGCGGCACGCTCAATTTTTTTCCGGCGCGTCATGACATAGCTTTGATTAACGGCGGAAGTGCACTAGTCCCGCATACTGATTGGGGGTCTGGCGTAATGGCTGAACAAAAACGGGGGAGTGGGCGCCGCATTTTGCAATCGGGCGCGTGGCTGTTCTTGCCAAAGACCACCTCTGCGGTGCTCAGCCTGATTTACCTTGCGGTTTCTACCCA
>CAZCXQ010000091.1:0-7643 GCA_964502655.1 uncultured Sphingorhabdus sp. | reverse complement strand
TACGCCATCCATCTCTAGAAATCCGCGCTTCATGAAATGGTTTCAACTGAGCAAGGCTGAAACCAAGCTGTCAGAAGTCGAGGATCAATTGAAAACCTTAGGTGCAGTTGACCCTGCAAAGCTGCAGCAAGATCAGAACACCCGCGAAAAGGTTTCAGCGGCAAAACGTGAGATTGAACGCCAGCTTGAAACGGTTTGGGAGGTTCCGATGCCCGTCGCCTTGCTTGCTGGTTTGAGAAGCTCATTGACTCAGCAGCTTCAAGGTGAAGAAACAAAGCGTTCTTGGTTGGATCAAAAACAAGCGATTGAGCCACGGCTGCCAGCGATCAAAGCAGAAGTTTTTGAAACTCCCCCACCTGAGCATGCTCTACCCGCGCCCACCCATGACTTTTATTCAAGAAGGCTTACCAAAGCGTTGGAAGGACTGTTCCATCCGCCACCCGATGGTGTGGAAGGTATTGAGATCTTTGCCTGTGACCGCCCCGAAACGAATTACGCTGTCCGTCAAATCCTAGCCGCGCCATATGCTGAACTGCAGGGTATCGAAGAGTCTTGCCGAAAGCTCGAGCTGCTAGAGCAGGAGTGGAAAGATCTGGAGTATCAAATCCGGCAGCAATCCCAAAACATCGCTGCCATCGGGGCCGGACAAAAATTGCATGAGGAGCGGGCTAGTCTGAAAGCAGACATCGCCCGCATTGAAAAGGAGCTCACGGAGTTTGCCAGCCTTCGCCAGCAGCATGAAGCTGAAATGGTTCGCCTGAAAGTCGAGGAAACACGGCTTTCAGAGGCCGAAGCAGCTGCCTCTAAGGGCAGAAGCCTTGCTTCACGCGCTCATGCTTATCGCGAAGCAGCCAGCCTCATGCGAAAACGCGCCTCTGAGCAGATGCGGAAGCAGATCAACAAGCTTGTTAGTGATTTGTGGCTGGAGATTACCGACCGAGGCCACGAATTTAAAGGTCTTGAGTTCACCGGCGACCTTTGGCAGTGCGAATTGCTTCGCCGGAATGGCAACCGCATCACCTGGGATGACGCGAATCCTTCCGCTGGTCAAAAGCAGGTCCGTTTGCTGGCGTTCTACGAAGCTCTGCGCCGTCTGGCCCAGACAGTTCCACCGTTGGTGGTGGACACCCCGCTGGGCCGCCTGGACAAAGAAGTTCGTGCTGCGGTTCTGAGCCGTCTCTACCTCAATGATGACGGCCACCAGTCGATCGTCCTGGCGACGAATGCCGAAATTGATCCAGATGGTGAACTGTTCGGCAAGGTGCGGGATCAGTTCGGCAAGGCATTCACCCTTGTCGCCGAAGGCAAAGAAGGAACTGACGACTACGAGGTGCACGTCGAGCAAAAGAAATACTTCGGCAAGCGCATCGGATGAATACACGGCTAAATACACGGCCCATTCAGAAGCCCCCAACTAACCTCTCTCTTCATGACTCCGAGCCAGTCTGCTGAAAAGTTTATCGAGCAAGTTCACGCCAGTGTTGGCGCAAAGACCAAAGCAGTGCTTGGCCGTGCCGCCGTGAGTCTGGCTCTCGCCGAAGGCGTGCCTCCCGATTACAAAGCTCCCGTCGCCAACGGCAAAGACATCAGTTGGGACGCCTTGGTCGGAAATTTGGAAGAAGTGTATCGTGCTGCTGTCCGCTTCCGGGCAGGCAAGACGTTGGATGAAAGCAGCTTCCAGCGGGAGTTCCGTCGTGCCTTTGAATTTGGCTGCTGGCGCATGGAGGAGATTTGGGAGCAGTGTGGACGGGATCAGTCCCGCTTTGTGGCAGACCTGTTGAAACGCACTCACGGGGCTTCTCTGCAAATGCCCGTTTCGTTGACCGGCCCCGACGGCACTCCTGCACGCGGGCTTGTGGACACCGAGGTTACGCTCAAGCTACTCGCCGACGGTGAAGCTTGGAGCATGAACGGGCCAGGCACCAAGAACGGCTTGCTGATCATTTCTGGTCAACCCGGCTCTGGAAAGAGCCAGCTTGCCCTTGACCTGCTCGCACAGCTTTCACGCCAAGGCGTGAAGTTCCTTTTCTTCGATCTGAAAGGAGAGCTGGAAGAGGCTGGTGACGACCAACAGAAAGCCCAGAACCGCAAACGTTTCTTCGATGCCACGGGTGCCCAATACCTGAGACTGATTGATGCACCTCTTCCAGTGAATCCTCTTTATACGGGCAAGAGCGGCCCTGAAACCGCCAACATTGCCTCCCGTGTCGCATCCTTGGTCAGGGCCTTTGGGCCGCAGATGGGCCAGAACCAAGAGGACGAGCTTCGTGGAGCCTATCAAGCTCTTAAACGCCCCGATTTTCCCGCCCTTGTTGCCCAGCTCGAATCCCAAGGTGCCGAGGGCGTGGTGGTTTCCGTGCTCAAGAAACTGGTGGAACTGAATGTCTTCGCTACCGCCGCCAAAGCCATTCCCTTCGAGCAGTGGATTGCCCGCTCCAACATCATCGATCTCAAGCGCCTCGATAATGAAACCCGCGTGCTCGTGGTCGCCTTTGTTCTGAACTTCTTCATTGAGCGCTTGAACCGCAATCTCAGCGTTCGAAACGGCATCCAACCTCTTCAGATGGTGCTCTTCGTGGATGAAGCCCACAACATTCTGCCCAAGGACAGCAAAGCGCAGCTTCTGGAAAAGCTCGCCCGTGAAGGCCGCTCCTGGGGATTTCCACTCTGGCTTGCCAGCCAGGACGCCGACAAGTTCCTCAGCAGTGGTGTGGACTTCGCCGAACTCGCTTCCGCTGGTATTCATTTCTCCCCCCAAACGCTCAAGCCCAAGGAGCAGAAGGACATCCTTGGTGCCGCTGTAATGAAGACCCTAGAAAAGGGTGAAGCGGTGCTGCGGCTCGGTGGCAAGACGAGCACTGGAGCGACGAGGCAGTTTTGGAGATATGCGGGGGGATGAGCAAATGATGAAACCAGTCATGAAACTACGACCGCACAAACGCAGACTAATATATCTGGCGCTCATTGTTGGCATCGGGGGGCTTGGTTTTTGGATAACGGGGTGCCAGCACTTACTGAATCCAACAGCCTTAAGCGGTTTTTCGTTTTGCGACAACTTGGCTACATTTTCGATCTCCCTTGCTGTAATGGCGTTTGCGGATCATCTCGTCATTTCTCAAAACAACTTTCAGCCAACTGGAGCACTAGGTCGTTTTGCCATTATGGCCTTGGCGGTTGCATCCGGTGTGGTTCCGTTGGTTTTAAAACATGGTATTGGCATCATATCATCCTGGATCAGCTTCTTCCTGGCACTTGGAATTTGGTGGTGTGTTCATGCCACAAACCAGACCTTGGATGACCAAGGAAGCCCCCAATCTGCTCTCGGAGGTGAGTTGGCACCATGAGTTCAACAGTTTTCCCCATGAGGTTTCGTGCGGTAAGCGTCGTTCAGACTTTGGGACAATTTTTCGCTGTCGCCATCCCCGCTAGGCTGCTTCGGCAAATTGTCTTTCTTGATCCAACGAGGATTTCTTCCGTCGATAAGAATCAGTTCTTTTACCGACTCCTGGGTAGTCAGCGCGATGCTTCGGGTTCACGTGCGAGGAGTATCGCCAAATACATTAACTCTGTGGAATCTGCGTTTCCGAACAGCGTGATATTGTCAGCAAACTACAACGACAAGGGGCTGCCGATTGAAGATCAAGAGAAGCGCTGGAGAATTGAGGAAGATGAATGTGGACCATATTTGGTTGTTCCAACAAACGCTGCTATGGCGAGCGTCATCGACGGCCAGCATCGCCTCCTGGGATTCGATCATGCAGAGGATGCGCGCAAAGACATGGAGTTGCTTTGCTCTGTGTACATTGATTTGCCAGTAGCCTATCAGGCGTATCTTTTTGCCACAATTAACATCAACCAACGTAAGGTGGACAAGAGCTTGGCTTATGAGCAGTTTGGTTACAATCTTGATGAAGAACCTCAAGAAAGTTGGGCGCCAGACAAACTCGCGGTATTTTTCACGCGGAAGCTCAATTTGAACCCAGAGTCACCGATGTATCAACGTATCAAGATCGCACCGCTGGATGCTGACTTAGTTTTTCCTCCGGTTAGCGATGGCCACTGGCAGGTTTCTACCGCGTGTGTAGTCGAGGGATTGCTGAGTCTGTTTTCTTCTAAACCTCAGTCGGATCGCGACTTGCTGCACACAAAATCGCTTTCAGCACGTCATCGAAACATCCTGCCTCAGGACAATTCACCGCTGCGTGACTATTACCTAGCTTGTGATGACGCAAAATTGTGGAGCCTCATTGAAGTCTACCTCTTGCTTGTGAAAAAGACGCTATGGGACAAGGCAACATCTTCCTCCTACATCCGTAAGACAATTGGCGTTCAAGCTCTGTTTGATGTGTTTCGGGTTGTAGCCCAGAGCACGAATCCACTTAATCTCGAAAAAAAGCTGACGACTGTTATTGCTTCCGCTCGTGAAGTAGATTTCGCAGACCAGTTCTTCCAAGCATCTGGAAAGGGCAGGGGGCGGGTGAAGAATGCAATCCTGTATGCAGCAGGATTGCTTGGAGAAGGCGAAATTGGCTTCGAAGACATTTCGTATTATCGAAATCTAGCCCCGACACCGCCCGTCTCAGTGTGAAATTGAACTCGTTGATTTTGGATCATTTGAGTTCTGGTGCGCAGCTTCTCCAGCAGCTTGATCTTTTCCTCAAACGGCAAAGCGGCGAGCTTCGCGCGGTAGGTGAGTTTGCTTTGGATGAGGTGTGTGATCCATTCGCTCATGATTGATCGGGGGTGAGGAAACGTTTCCCGAAGGTCTCCCATTTGTCCAGCAGGCTGTGGCGGGCAAGGATGGCATCGAGCTTGGCGGCATCAAGCACGCCGGTTTCGATGAATTGCAGGATGCGGGCATAGTCCTTGGCGCGGCCGGTCTTCAGGGCGATGGCGACGAGGTGTTCGGCGGTCATGACCCAGACGGGAACGTCGTCCACCTGCTGGGCCACGGCTTCGGCGATGGCTTCCTCCTCCAGCGGTCCTGCGGGCGGAAGAAACTGCACGGGCCAGTCGCCGATGATGAGGTATTCGCCTTCGGCTTTGTAACCACGCGGCAGGAGGTAGTCATACACAGGTCCGAGGGTGAGCAGCGGGCTGCTGGCCGCCTGGGAGACCAGGACAAAGACATCCACGTCCAGCGTGGCGACGGGCTCCAGATAGAAGGTGGCTCCGACCGCGCCGCCGATGGCATAGCGGCCGATCACGCCTGCGGCGTGCATTTGATTGAGGACGGTGAAGGTGTCTTTCATGCGGTGTTCAGCCCTGAAGGGTGCGAATGATGCGCTGGAGTTTGTCCACGACGCCTTTAACTTGGGCGAGGTTCTGGTCTTTGCCCAGAGAGAATCGCACGCACTGCCGTGCGGCTTTCCCCGGCTTCATGGCGGCGATCACATGCGAGGGATCGGGCGAATCGGCGAGGCAGGCGGAACCGCTGCTGGCGCAGATGCCTGCCTGATCGAGCAGGAGAAGCAGTGCCTCCGATTCGATGCCTTGAAAAGTGATGTTCGTGGTGTTGCCGAGGCGGTGGATGGCGTGGCCGTTGCGCTCAGTGTTGGGGGTGGTGGAGAGGATGCCTTCCTCCAAGGCATCGCGGAGCGGACGGACCGTGCTGTCGTATTTGGGAAGCTTCTTCTGTGCGATGGCGGCAGCGGTGCCGAGGCCGATGATGCTAGCGACATTCTCCGTGCCGCCGCGACGGGCGCGCTCCTGATGTCCACCATGTATGAAAGGAACGAAGGAGGCCTTCTTCTGCACATACAAGGCACCGATGCCCTTGGGTGCGCCGAGCTTGTGCCCGGTGAGGGAGATGTAGTCGATGGGCAGGTCCTTGAGCTTCATCGGCAGCTTGCCGACGGCCTGCACGGCATCGCAGTGATAGAGAACGCCTTTGCTGCGGCAGAGCAGGCCGATTTCCTCGACAGGGAAGAGCACCCCGGTTTCGTTGTTTGCCCACATGAGGGACACCAGCGCCGTTCCCGGCCGGATGGCCTCTTCCAAGTCGGCCATGGAGATCAATCCCTCCCGGTCCACGGGCAGATAAGTTACTTCATGGCCCCGGAACTCCTGCAAGAAGCGGCAGTAGCTCAGCACCGAGGAATGCTCGACCTGCGAGGTGACGATGTGCGTCTTTCCCGTGCTGTGAATGACGGCGTGGAGGGCGGTGTTGTTGCTTTCCGTTCCGCCGCTGGTGAAGAGAACCTCTCGAGGCGACTTCACCCCGATCAAATCGGCGACCTGCTCACGAGCCTCCTCGATCTTCGACTTCAAATGCGAGCCAAAGCGGTAGGAACTGGACGGATTTCCCCATTCCTCGCCCAAGTAAGGCAGCATTGCCTCACGCACCTCGGGCAGGACGGGCGTGGTGGCGTTGTGGTCGAGGTAGATCACTTGTGAGCAAATAGAGTGTTCACACCAATCTTCAATAAGTCATGACTGCGCAATCAATACTAGCCCCCTCTTTTGTCCCCCCGACGGGTGGAACTTGGGGCTTTTCGTGTCGTTTTCAGTCACTCAAACCGGGTGGAGTGAGGGCTGCCTGGGACACCCTCTCGGAAGGGTCGGAGTCTATAAAACTCCTAGAATAAGAACACCATAGAGGGTGGTCAGGCTGGCGGCATTCCGATCCGCAGATGGCGCAGATGGAACAGATGGGGTGAGCGGGCTTTCGTGTCAGGAGGGAGATGCCGGAGGGCTTCGATTGGCAATCGAAGCTACGTGGGGGTGCTGGCACTCGCCGATGTGGAAGCTGTGCTCCACTGGGGTGGGTTGAAATGTCAAAATAGGGCTCATTTCTTGATGGGTTGGCGGTCATCTGTTAAAGAATGGGCGCTTTTTTGACAGGTAGGGTGGTTGGGCCGCAGGAAATCCTTCTTTTGTGACTTCATCATGGCCTCTCTTCCTCCGTTCCCGCTGGTCGATGCGACTGATCTGGAGTCGGGGCAGGTCTGGCGGGCCTTGCGTGATGCGCATCGCTGACTGGCGGAACGTAATCGGGTCAAAACTCGTATTTCAGTTGCTTATCCGTCCATAAAGCGATTATTATAAGCGCAAATAACGCTAATTAACAGCGTATTCGATGATCCGTCTTGCCCCCCAAACCCTTCAACAGGCCCTGAGTGCCCTCGCCGGTTTCCTCGAAGCCGATGGCGCGGCACCCGAATCGCTGGTGGTCATTGGCGGCAGTGCCTTGATCAGTCTGGGAATCGTCTCCCGCACGACCCAGGACGTGGACATCATGGCGGGCGTTGATCTCACCTCCCTCGGCTATGGAGACCTTGCTGCAAGACTTTAGGAACCGCTGCCAGGAGTCCGTGCTGGACCTGCTCTGGCGGCAGTGGTGCAGCCTTGGCGTTGCTGGTCATGGCAGACCTGCGCACCAAGACCGGCTCATTGACCTGGAGGCACTTGTTCTCGCCACCACGTCACTCGGGCGCCTTGAGCCTCGATTGTTTGATGAAGCCCTCGACTGGCTGGCCTCCTTCGGCTCTCTCATCAATCTGCAACGACTCGCCAACTTGCATCGCAGCCACCCGCTGGGTGAGTCCCGAGTGCTTGCGGCCATCGCTGAGTGGTTGGTCAAAAATGCCACGCAGCCCCGCTGGAAAGCCATGACCAAAAGCTTGCCAAAAAAGGGTGATCTG
>CAZCXQ010000090.1:7449-7669 GCA_964502655.1 uncultured Sphingorhabdus sp. | reverse complement strand
GTGCAGGTGACACCGTTAAGGTGGGCGTGAAGGTCATCGAAGGTGAGCGCACGCGTATTCAGAATTACGAAGGTGTATGCATCGCACGTTCGAACAAGGGCATGGGCTCCAACTTCACCGTACGCAAAATGTCGTTCGGCGAAGGCGTTGAGCGCGTATTCCCACTGTACAGCCCAAATATCGACAGCATTGAAGTTGTCCGTAAGGGCGTCGTACGTCG
>CAZCXQ010000090.1:0-7439 GCA_964502655.1 uncultured Sphingorhabdus sp. | reverse complement strand
CTTTACTATCTGCGTGGCTTGACCGGTAAGAAGGCACGTATTGCCGAACGCCGCGACCCGCGTCCTATTAAAACCACCGAGGCTGCCGAATAAGGCAGGAGCCGCGGTGCGTTTCTAACCAAACACAAAAGGCCGGGCTCCCACAAAGAGCCCGGCCTTTTTTATTGTGTGTGCCCCGGCGCAGGCTTGGGTCCAGACTTAGGCATAGTCCTCCAGCGATAGCTGGACCCCAGCCTTCGTTGGGGAACACGAAAAGGAAGTGAACATGGGTTATCGTATCGTAGTTGCAGGCGCGACGGGCAATGTTGGCCGCGAAGTTGTCAATATTCTGGCCGAGCGCGCATTCCCTGCCGATGAAGTGGCTGTGCTGGCGTCATCGCGCAGCCAGGGTATCGAAATCGAATATGGCGATACCGGCAAAATGTTGAAGGTCCAGAATATCGAGAATTTCGATTGGTCGGGCTGGGACATGGCGATTTTCGCTATCGGGTCCGAAGCGACCAAGAAATATGCACCCATCGCTGCGGCTGCTGGCTGCGTTGTGATCGACAATAGCTCGCTGCACCGGATGGACCCCGATATTCCTCTCGTGGTGCCCGAAGTAAATCCGGAAGCAATCGACACCTACACGCGCAAGAATATCATTGCGAACCCGAACTGCTCGACAGCGCAGCTCGTCGTCGCGCTGAAGCCGCTGCACGATTATGCCAAGATCACACGCGTCGTCGTCTCGACATACCAGTCCGTCTCTGGCGCGGGCAAAGAGGGCATGGATGAATTGTTCGAGCAGAGCCGCAACATCTTCGTCGGTGACAGCGCGGACGCGAAGAAGTTCACCAAGCAGATTGCGTTTAACGTTATTCCGCATATCGATAGCTTTCTTGACGACGGCTATACCAAGGAAGAGTGGAAGATGATGGTCGAGGTCAAGAAAATCCTCGATCCCAAAATCAAGCTCACCGCGACCTGCGTGCGCGTTCCTGTGTTCGTCGGCCACAGCGAAGCGGTGAATATCGAATATGAGCGTGAAATGTCCGCAGAAACCGCGCAGAATATCCTCCGTGAAGCGCCCGGCATCATGCTGATCGATAAGCGCGAAGATGGCGGCTACACCACACCTGTCGAAGCCGCTGGCGACGATGCGACCTATGTAAGCCGCGTGCGCGAAGATCCGACCGTCGACAATGGTCTTGCGTTCTGGTGCGTCTCCGATAACTTGCGCAAGGGGGCCGCGCTGAACGCGGTGCAAATCGCCGAACTTCTTGGACGGCGGCATTTGAAAAAGGGATAAGTATATGGGGCTGCAAGCCGATGTTTTTTGGTCGTTTCGCAGCCCCTATAGCTATCTGGCGACGCGCCGTTATCGCGCGCTTGCCGAACAATATGACCTCACGATCAACTTGCGTCCGGTTTATCCTTTGGCGGTCCGCGAACCCGACTTTTTCGAACGCAGCCACCCGAATTGGTTGCGCTATACCTTTACCGATATGTTCCGCGTTGCGCAGTTTCATGGCATTCCGTTCGGTCCGCCACGGCCCGACCCGATTGTGCAGGATGTCCGCACCCGTCAGATCGCCGAAGAGCAGCCCTATATCTTCCGCCTGACGCGTTTGGGGCAGGCGGCTGCGCGCCGGGGCAAGAGTCTCGCATTTTGTGATGAGGTATCACGCCTGATCTGGGGCGGTGCCGAAAATTGGCATGAAGGGGACCATCTCGCTGGCGCAGCGACGCGCGCCGGACTGGACTTGGCTGAACTGGATGCTGAAGCCCTCAGCGATGCTGAAACGCTCGATGCCGAAATCGCGGCCAATCAAGCATCTCTTGAAACATCGGGGCACTGGGGTGTCCCGACATTGGTATTCGACGGAGAGCCGTTTTTTGGACAGGACCGCATTGATATGGCGGTATGGCGGATGCAGCAAAAGGGGCTGGTTGCGCGATAAGCCTTATCGTCAGTCAGCCATCACGGGTTGCTGTCCGGGGGCGGTTGTACCCGGCTTCAAAAAGAAGATCAGCGGGCTGATGACGATCAGCAATATCATCATCAGTTTGAAATCATCGAGATAGGCAATCATTGCCGCCTGTCTGTTGATTTCAAGGTTGATCATGTGCAATGCGGCCTCTCCGATCCCGCCAAGGCGGTCGGCGCTTGCGGGGTCAATTGCGTTCATCGATGAAGACGTGACGTGCGATGCCAGGTCTTCATGGCTCGTTTGCATGTTGCGCGCCAACATGGTGGTCATGATGGAGATGCCAAAGCTGCCGCCAAGGCTCCGGAAGAGATAAAGCAGGCTGGAGCCATCTGTGCGCAGGCGCATGGGCAATGTCGAAAACGCGACGCCGTTCAGGGGGATGAAGACAAAGCCCATGCCAAAACCCTGAAACAAGCCAGTGTACACAATCAAGTGCCAGTCCATATTCAAAGACCAGCTTGTCATGATCCACATCGATGCGGCTGTCATCAAAAAGCCGGCGAAGATTACGATGCGGGGATCTACCTTACCGCCAACTTTCGCCGCGATGAACATAGCGAGCACGATGCCGACACCTCTGGGTGCCAATAATATGCCGGTATCATATACCGAATAGCCATAGAGATTCTGCAGCATAGGCGGCAGCAACGCGAAAATACCGAACATCATCATGCCAACCAACAGCATCATATTCAGCGAGATAAAAAAGTTACGGTCGGTGACCAAAAGTTTTTCAAACATAGGGCGATTGGTCGTCATCTGATGCATCGCAAACATCCAGAGCGCCGCCACGACAACCAACAGCTCAATGATGATTTCCCAACTTTGCAGCCAATCTTCCTGTTGGCCGCGATCCAACAGCAACTGCAAGGTGGCGAGGCCAATGGCCAGCATTGCAAAACCGAAACGGTCCAGTTCACGGCGATTGATGGGGCGCGTAGGCAGCAACCACCACAATAGGGCCAGCGTCGGAATGCCGATGGGCAGGTTAATGTAAAATACCCAGCGCCAATTGTAATTCTCGGTCAGCCAGCCGCCAATCATTGGGCCCAATATTGGCGCAATCATGATGCCCATGCCCCAGATGGACATCGCCCGCGGTGCCTCCGACGGCTTATTAATATCCAGCATGATCGTTTGGGAAAGCGGGCCAATGAATGCCGCGCACACACCTTGGAAAATACGGAAAGCCACCATCTCTGTCAGGCTTGTCGCAATGCCGCACAACATAGATGCAAGAATGAACCCGGCAACCGCGCCCAGAAACAGATTGCGTGAACCGATCCTGTCGGCAAGCCAACCCGTAATGGGCATGGCCACCGCGCTGGCGACGATGTAGCTTGTTAACACCCAGGTGATGGTGTCCATCGTCGCGCCAAGGCTCGTCTGCATGTGCGGGATCGCGACATTGGCAATCGTCGAATCCAGAATTTGGATAATCGTCGCGCCCATGACGGCAAGCGTCAGCAGCGCCTTGTTTTTGACCGGATAAGCGGCTTGATCGAGCGGATTACTTGTCGGTGTCGATGCGGACATGGGCCGACAATCCTGCAATCATTGCACGCTTCGGCTTTTCGGTAATCGATATCCGTACAGGGACGCGCTGCGTGACCTTGACCCAATTGCCATTGGCATTTTGCGCCGGAAGGACAGAAAATTCGGACCCCGTGCCAGCGCCAATGCTTGCTACCTTACCGCGGACCTTTAGGTCGGGATAGGCGTCGAAGGTTATCTCTGCAGGTTGGCCAACGCGCATATGCGCAAGATCGGTTTCCTTGAAATTGGCTTCGATCCAGCTTTTATTGCTGGCGACAATCGTCACACCGGGCAATCCCTGCACCATCATTTGGCCAGGCTGCAACCGATCCGCCTGACTTACGATGCCGGAGACAGGCGCGCGCACTTCGGTGCGGGAGAGGTTAAGCATCGCCTGTTCGCGTTGTGCTTGGCCAGCCTTAATGGCTGGATTTACGCCGGGCGCTGCCGATCCAGTAGCGAGTGCGGCGCGTGCCTTGGTTGCGTCGGCTAGCGCTGAGGCCACGCGGCTCCTTGCGTCGGACAAGGCATGTTCTGCGGCCTGCAACCTAGCGCGGGTGGTGAAGCCAGCCTGCATCAAAGAGGATTGCCGCTGATATTCTTTTTCATAAAACGCGACATCTTCACGTGCGCTGTCAATGCCAACATTCGTGTTCTGATATTCCGTTTGAAGCGACGAAACCCGAACCTGCGCTGCGGCAATGGCCGCGTCGGCTTGCTCTATGGCGATACGGTAAGGCTCTGGATCGATCCGGAACAACAGGTCGCCTTCGTTCACCACGTCATTTTCATGGACAGCAACATCGATTATGCGTCCGCCAACCTCAGCTGAAATGGACACCTTGTCTTGCTGGACATAGGCATTGTCGGTCGACACATAATGGTCGTTGGCAATGTAATATGCGGTCGCGCCGCCAACGAGCAGCAACGGGACAGAAGCCATCAACGCCAGTCGACCCAAGCGTTGCGACTTTGTTTTGGTCGTTGCCCCAGCATCAATTTTTGGGTCAGCCTCAGCCATTCGACACCTCATGCGGTTTACGGGTTAAGTTTGCACGAATGACGTTCAACATTGCTTCCAATTCTGTTCGTTGCGTTGCGTCCAAGCCGGCCAAAGCATCATCAAACAATGCAAGTGCGGTTGGCCGCAGAGCTTCAATTTTTTGTTCGCCTTCGGCCGTCAAGTGCAGCCGCCACGTACGGCGGTCATTTGGGTCCGCACGGCGTTCGACGAGCCCCGCATCCTGAAGGCGATCCACCATTCTACCAAGCGTAATCGGCTCGACATCAAGCATATCGGCCATGGTAACCTGCGCACTTCCGTCGAAGCGCTTTAGCAGCGCCAGCACCCGCCATTGGGGCCGTGTCACGCCAACGGCGCGGGCACGTTCATCGAACGAACGCCGCAGTAAACGGGCTGCGTCCCCCAATAGAAAGCCTAAATCATCGCTCATGCTGTCGATATAATAGCTATGCTTATTATGTGCAATAATTTTGGGTGCGGCGCGCAAAAATATGGAAAACACTTTCCGGATCAATCTACGCGTGCCAAACCAGAGACATCCGCTGACGACAGAAGAACGACCCAACATATGATTGAATCCAACAGTTTCGAAACAACCGACGGCACCGAAATCGTCTGGCGTGAAACGGGGCAGGGGCGCCCCTTATTCCTCATCCATGGGTTCATGTCCGAGGCCGACACCAACTGGATCAAATATGGCCATGCGGCGGCTTTGGCGGAGGCGGGGTATCGCGTCATCATGCCTGACCTGCGTGCCCATGGCCTCAGCGGTAAGCCGCATGTGCCAAGCTGTTACCCCGCCGATATATTGGCCGATGACCAATTCGCATTGCTCGCGCATTTGGGGATCGAAGATTATGACCTTGGCGGTTATTCATTGGGCGGGCGAACGGTCGCGCGGATGTTGGCGCGCGGCGCGCAGCCCGGCAAGGCAATCATTTCCGGAATGGGGCTGCAAGGGCTTACGCAAACCGGAAATCGCGGCGCGCATTTCCGTCATGTCTTCGACAATTTGGGGCGTCATGAAAAAGGGACGGCAGCTTGGATGGCCGAGGCATTTCTGAAGACAACGGGCGGCGACCCATTGGCGTTGCGCAATATATTGGAGACCTTTGTCGACACCAGCGAAACCGAGATTGCCAGTTGGGACTTGCCGGTGGGCATAGTGTGTGGCGAGCAAGATGATGACAACGGATCTGCCGCAGCTCTTGCGGCGCTCCTGCGCCACGGGAAGCTGTTCTCCGTCCCCGGCAACCACATGAGTGCCGTCACCAAGCCTGAGCTGGGTCAGGCGTTTGTTGCGGCGCTGACGACGACATGGTGATGCCCGACCACGCCGATTTGCAACCAACATTGGTTGGCGATAAACTGTTGCTGCGGCCATTGACCGAAAGCGATTGGGACGCAATGTATGCGGTGGCGTCTGACCCGTTGCTGTGGGAAGTCCACCCCGCATGGGATCGATATAAAGAACCGGTGTTTCGTGAATATTTTGTGGGCGCGATGGCATCACGCGGAGCATTGGCTGTGATCGACCGTGCCACGAACAGCATCATCGGTGGCAGCCGATATGCCAATTACGTACCTGACCGCAATGAGATTGAAATTGGCTGGAGCTTTCTTGCGCGCACATATTGGGGTGGATCCTATAATCGCGAGATGAAGGCGCTCATGCTTTTCCACGCCTTCAAATTTTTCGACAGCGTTCGGTTCAACATTGGCGCAACAAATGTGCGCTCGCGCCGCGCCATTGGGAAAATCGGCGCGCGCTTGGATGGTGAATATGTGCCGGAAGCTATTAACGGCGTACCGCCAGTGCCGCATGTCATTTACCGAATGAACCTGAATGATGCCAAAGCGGCGGATATGCTTTTGGAATCAAAGCACAATGGCTGAAAGCAAATTGGAGCGCCGCTTCTGGCGGTTTTGGTTAAGTGGTCTGTTGCTGCTTGCGCTGATGATCGCGATGGATCCGGCATTTTCGAACGAGATTTCGCCATTGGGCATGCGGGACCATCAAACCGCGGGAACCGCCTTGCGGGTGGATGCTATCCAAGGGGCATGGCAAGCAGCCGGAGTTTTGAATCTTGCGAAATTCGGCATGGCTATCGACCTATTTTACATCGCGATTTATGCGTTCGGAGCTTATTGCGGCGGGCGGCTATTTTCACAATCACCAAAGCCGGTGTTGCGGCGGCTTGGTTGGGTGATTGTTGCGACAGCTATTATTGGCGGCGCGGCTGACGCCATCGAAACATTATGCCAATGTGTTCAAATAATGATGCTGAAAGGCAGCGATCTTTTGGCTGGAGTCGCAGCCACTGCGCAGCCGGTTAAAACGGTCGCATTTCTCGTTACGTTTTTTGGTCTGCTGATGGCGTTATACATTCGACGAACAACGCGCCGGGCGGGTTGACGCCGCCGCATGAAAGTTTCACCATCGGAATATATTGTTTTTCCGGGAACCCTTCATGAAAAATCTTGTATCGATCGCCGCATTGGCATTTGCCTCACTTTCCCTTCCCACCGTCGCCATTGCGCAGGATTCGGCGCAAGCTTCATCTACGCCGACCGTGGCCGAGGCAGATGCCTTCGTCGCGGCTGCGGAAAAGGACCTTTTTGACTTTTCGATTGAGGCTGGGCGCGTTGCATGGATCAACTCAACCCATATTACCGACGACACCGACGCACTTGCGGCACGCTATGGCGAGATTGGTACCGAAAAATCGGTCCGGTACGCTTTGGATGCAGCGAAGTATCAGGCGCTTCCTGGCTTGTCATATGACACCAAGCGCAAGCTTGATATCTTACGCGGCGGTATAGTGTTGCCCGCGCCGACAACAGCGGGTGCAGCGGCTGAACTTGCCACGATCACCACGAAGCTGCAGTCCGCTTATGGCAAAGGC
>CAZCXQ010000089.1:0-7749 GCA_964502655.1 uncultured Sphingorhabdus sp. | reverse complement strand
CTTGGGTTTTCATAAGACGCCAAAAGCTCATTAATCCGGTCCGCCATTTCGGACGCGCCCGCCTTTGTGAAGGTGATGCACAATAGATTTTCAGGTTCGACATCGCTTTCCAACAGCAGCCGGATCACACGCGCCGTTAAAACCTGCGTTTTGCCGGTTCCTGCAGAGGCACTCAGCCAGATGTTATCACCGGGGATGACGGCGCTACGCTGCGCCGGAATGAGTGGCTTCAGCGTCGATGATTTAGAGGTCATGCCTGTTCCTCCGAAATCGATTGTCGGCCATTCCATTCCTGCAACCGCATCAATTGGTCATAGTCACCATAATGCGCAAATTCAGGATGCAGCTTTGCGGTGAAGGGCGCGTCGCCCAAAATCCATTGCGCGATAGCCTCTTCTGCTTGCGCGACGGCAAAGGCCACAAAGTCGTCACTTGCAGGCTTGTTATCGCTCGGCCGCGTGCTCGTCGGCACAGTGACATAACCAAAGCCTTTGTCTTTGTTTTTCGCAAGGCTCCAATATTCAAATTTGGTCGCGTGGCCGGCCACTCCTTTGATCGCCATCTGCTCGGCCATATAGCCGATGAGGCCAAGCTGGAGGGCAAAGCCTGCATTCACTTGCTTGGTCGATGGCGGCATGCCCGTCTTGTAATCAACGATCACCAGACTTCCGTCCGCAAGCCTGTCGATCCGGTCAACGCGGCCGTTCACGGTTATGCCCATGATGTCGACCTTGCCGGGTTGTTCGGCCACTGCGACAACGCGGCCATGGTCATGCATCTGCTTTTTGGTTTCTTCGGCCACCCAACGCAGGCCAGCGGCAATGCGTGGTTGCCACAATGCACGTAACAACGGGTCCGTTGCCTCTTGTGCCAGCAAGTCATCGACACGCTGCACGAGCTTATCGACGGCACAATTGTCTTGTTTGAACCACTGTTCCAACAGGTCATGTACCAACGATCCGCGCCACGCAAAGCTCGGTTCGGCATCGACCTTTTCCAGCACACGGAGGCCGAGAATGCGTTTTGCGTAAAATGAATAAGGGTCCGACTTCAGCTGGTCAAAATCCGTAACGGACAGACTAACCAATCGCTGCTGTGCCGAGGGACGTGGCAATGGGCGGCTATCAAAGGGCACCTTCTGGGCGGGTTCATCCAGCTGCGCTGCAAGCGCAAGAGACTGTTGGTCCCGTTCCAGCTTGTCCGCCGTCAGCGCCTTTATCCGCAGCAGAAAGCGTGAGGCAACCGTTGGCCCGCCACGGTCACGCCGTGCGCGCGTTAACAGCACTTCGCGACCACCCAATGCAGTCGCAAAATCATGCGCCGACAGTCCGATATTCCGGTCCAAGGTTGGCAGTTTCAAATGCCGCCGGATGGCGGGTGCGAGCCAAGGATCCGGCTGCGCTATTTGCGGCCATGTCCCCTCATTCAACCCCGAACAGATGATGAGGTCCGCCTGCTGCAATCGTGCTTCCAACAGGCCGTAAATGGCAACGCGCGGATGCCCGCCATATGGTGGACGCACCACAGCGCAGGAGAAGATTTCGTTAAACGTCGCCGCCAAGCCCGTGGCATCGATACGGCCAAGCGTCGACAGGTCGCCTCCGCTGACTTCTTCCCACATCCGCCCAAGTTCGCGGCCACTTGCCCCGCGCCACACAGCGCCGTCAGTCAAATTCGTCGCAACGTCGCGCAGTGCATCGATGATGGAACTGAACGGTTGCCCATCGACATTTTCGAGCGGTGCAAGGATTTGAACAAAGCCCTGCCACCATTCAACCAGCTCTGGTTTCAATTTGCGGGCATTTTCCAACCGCCGGGTGATGGCACCCAGCCCGACGCCGTTGGCTGTTCCCCGCAATTCGAGATCTAACAGCCGCACCTTATCCAGCCAATCGAGCCTGTCGGGCCCTGCAAACACCAGCGGGTGCTTGGCAATCGCCAATAGCGACGTGCCGGAAAACCGCCCCGAAATCGCGTCAACCAACGCGAGCGCCAGCGAGCCATTTGCCGTTTGCAATAGCGGTATACCCGCGCTGTCGTCGACATATATGTCCCAACGACGCAGTTGCGCCGCAACGCGGACCGCGAGCTCGCGGTCAGGCGTAATCAGCGCGATCCGCTTTTCGGCCTGTTCCAACTCGCCGCGAATGCGCACCGCAATCGCCTTTGCCTCCAGCGCGCTGTCATCAGCCTCGAACCATTGCGTATGTGATAGCGCCTTGCGCGACGGTGCCAGTTCTTGCCAACCGACGCTATGTTCAGGCAGGCAGAAAATTTCCGAAATGGTATCCGCCACGCGTTCAATGCGTGCCGTTGGCAAGATATCGATTTCGCTTCGGTCGATACCCATGAGGTCGAGCAAATGTTTCAGGTGGAATTGGGGGTGCACCTCAAAATTCCGGCGGCGCGTGGGCAGATTATCGGGTTCAGCTGCCGCAGACAGACTGTCCCAGCGATCCTTAGCCAAGTCGAGGTCCACGCCGGGCAGGATAACCTGCCCATTTGGAATAAGGGCAACACGGCGCAGCAATTTTGCGACCGCTTTGGCTGATGTAGTTATGCCAACCGCAATGATCGGCATGTCAAAACTGCTTTCGGCCAGACGGCGTTCCAACCCGGCCAGAAGCTTGTTTCGGCGTTCGGCAGGCCCCATCAATTTTCGCGCAGCAAGTTCGGCGCGATAGGCGGGCAAGATTGTTAAAAGCTGACCATAAGCACGTTGCCAATGCCCGGCGAGATCTGCCTCGATTGCAATGTCTGACAACGCATCGAAGTCGACCAAATCAACTTCAAGTTCATCAATCAGCTCGGCCAGTTTGCGTGCCAAACGCAGCGCTTCGGCGGACGACAAAAAAGTACCTTGCGGCCGATGTTCCTGCGCCAAGCGCGCCAACAGCATCAGCCGGTCAAACGAACCAATGACGGGCCAAATGATGTCTTCCGACGATATGGGATCCAGCAATGGCCCCAATGCCTCGTCAAGTTGCATATCGCCCACCGCCACCATGCGCGGCAAAAGCAAACCCGGTGCGGCTTGCCGGACAAACGCCTCGGTCATGGCCTTGATGGCGCGGTTATTGGGTAACAGCAATATTGTGCTGCTAACCGTGAGCGGGTCCTGCCCCGATGTCTGCAATATCCATTGCGCAGTTACGTCGCATAAATCGTTCCCAAGCGGGACGTTAAAAACGCGCACGCGTTGCGCCGTGGCGTTATCCGACGCCATGCAGGCCCAAACGTTCTTCCGTGGCGGCAATTGCCGCGGGATAGCCTACATCAAACCACATTCCCTCGTGCACCAACCCCATGCACCGCCCTTCGGCAATCGCGCGATCCCAAAAGACGTTGGTCGAAAAAACGTCCGACGGGGGGGCAATAATCAGCTTTTTGGAAAGCAGCTGAATACCTGTCCAGACATAAGGCGCTGGCGCGTCACCCACGCGACGCGACAGCCGGCCATCTGCATCCATGTGAAAATCACCAATGCCCTGGCTGTTATATGCTGTCGCCAGCGGGACGAGCAACATCAGCACATCCATGCGTGCAGCATCCCAATGCGCCATCAGGCGCGAGATCGCATTCTGCCCGTCGTTGGTCCACCAATTGTCGGCATTCACGCAGATGAAGGGATCGTCGGAAATCATCGGCAATGCCTGAACCAAGCCGCCGCCTGTATCGCGCAGCAAATCGCGTTCATCGGATATCGACACGTCAAAATCCGTCGCATGGGCGGCAAGATGCGCTTCAATCTGATCGGCGCGATAATGTGCGTTTACGACAATTTTGCCAACGCCGGCATCACGCAAATGATCCAGAACATGGTCGAGCAAAGCAACGCCGCCGACCTCAACCAATGGCTTTGGGCGGTCAGCGGTCAGCGGCATCATCCGCGTCCCCTTGCCCGCCGCCATGATCATTGCAGTGTTCACATGCTTAACCATGCGTAATGTCTAATGGGCTAAGGCTACGGATTTCAGTGGGAATATGCGTATCGAACCATTGCTTAACGTTCGCCAGCGCCGGGTGCGCCAAATCGCGTTCCAGCAAGCCCCACATGCGTGGCAAGAAGGACAAATATTTCTCCTTACCATCGCGCTTCCACAGCCGCGTAAATATGCCGATAATCTTCGTATTCCGCTGCGCACCCAGCAACGCATAATGCGCGTCAAAGTCCGGCCCCGGATTGGCCGCCGTCAGATAATAAGCCAGCATGTCGGCCTCAAGCTCTGGACGGACATCGCGCCGCGCGTCTTGCAGCAACGATACCAAATCATATGCAGGATGCCCCACCAGCGCATCTTGAAAATCAATGATGCCTTGTTCCCCGTCATCAAGCAGCATGATGTTCTCGGCATGATAATCACGCAAGACTGTCACATCCTGACAAGATGCCAATGGAGCGAGTGCATCAACCCACATCTGGTCAAATGCGTTCGCGTCAAAGGAGAGCCTCATCGCCGGCATATACCATTCGGTGAGCAACTGCACTTCGCGCAGATAGGTCGCCATGTCATAGGGTTGCGCCTGCGCTGCAGGGGTGCCTGCCAATCGCACAATCGTATCAATTGCCGCGCGGTATATCTTAGCCTCATCCTCTGGATGATCATCGAGATGCTCGCGCATCCTGCGGTCGCCAAAATCTTCAAGCAACACCAGTCCACGGGTCAAGTCCGTGCCATAAATCTCTGGCGCCCGAAATTGATGCCCCGTCAAATATTGGGCAATATCGAGGAAGGGTTGCGGATCTTCATGCGGCGGCGGCGCATCCATCAATATAGCCTTGCCGCGCGTAGCCGAATTCACACGGAAATAGCGCCGGAAAGACGCATCGCCCGCCACCGGAGATATCTGCGCATCAGTCCAGCCGTGGCGCGCCCAAAATTCGTCTAGTCCAGCGGGCGGTACGATATCAGTTACGGGTGTCATCATTATCCATTTTCAAAGTCAAAATTCTGCTGCCGTCCGCTTGCGGTACGATATCGATTAAATGGCTGGGCCGCACATAGCCGCCGCCGAAGCGTTCAGCCCACTCCACCAGCGTGACGCGATCGCTGCGTTCGGCGATGAGCCCTAATTCATCCAAATCGTCGATATTGTCCAAGCGATACAAATCGACATGGGCAACGGCAACCAAAACCTCTGGCGGTTCATAGCTATGCACGATGGCGTAGGATGGGCTCGCGACTTCGCCTTCAAATCCAAGGCCTGCCAATATGCCCGCGCACAATACGGTCTTTCCAGCGCCCAGCGGTCCGTTGATGGCGACCCAATCGGATGGCGACAATGTCTTCGCCAATGCGCGGCCATATTCCCGCATATCCACATCGGTCGCAATGATCATGGCCGCGGCAACGCCATAATAACGGTGGTGCCTTCGCCCGGCGCAGAATGCAGTTGCAACGTGCCCCCGTGCGATTCAATAATTTGACGCGCCAAAGGCAAGCCTAAACCCTGCGTGATTGAACCGTTGCTATCCCACCTCTTTGAAACCGCATTGTCCGACGAGACGCGCCGAACGTCTGCCTCGCCCATACCCGGCCCATCGTCTGACACGACGAGTTCAAGGACATCACCGTGCCAACGTGCAAGCATTAAAACCTGCCCACCGCTTTTATTATAGCGGATCGCATTGTCCAAAACCTGCCCGACCGCTTGCGTAATCCGTTTCGGATCGAGCGCCATCTCTCCAGCACCGTTGCCCACGTCGACTTGCAGATCGACCTCAGCCGCCTGTGCCATCGCCGCTTTGCCGCCCGCAATTTGCGCGACTAATGTTGGAATATCGGTTTGTTCGAGCGCGAGCGGCAACGCGCCCGCTTCAATCTGGCTATAATCCAGAACGGTGTTAATCTGGTCGGACAAGCGGTCAGCGGATTGCAGAATGGCATCCACATATACCTTCGCCTGATCGCTAAGTTCGCCCGCAATGCCTGCCTTTAGCAAGTCTGCAAATCCGCTGATGGACGTAAGTGGCGACCGGAATTCATAACTCATATTTGCAAGAAATTTGCCCTTAATCGCGTCAGCCTCCTGCAATGCGCTATTCCGGTCGCGCAGTGCTTGCTCGATTTTAAGGTTGTTCGACATATCCAACATTGTGAAAAGCGTATTGCCGTCGGGTAGCGGGATCGTCGCAATCTGGAACATACGTCCGTCGGCGAATACCGCTTTGCTCTTGTGCCGTTCGCGATTTGACGATGTCGTCCGGATCAGTTCATCCAAGATGCTAATTTGCGATGGCTTATGCAAATGCCGCGCGAGCGAGGGCAATAGTTCGTCCAAACGCGGATGTTGAAGCAGCAAGTCGTCGTTCAGTTCCCATGTTTCGGCAAATAAGCGGTTCCAGATGCTCAGCCGGCCATCCGCCGAAAACACCGCAATCGCTTCGAACAAATTGTCAAAGGTCGCGGTCCGCACGCGCAGCAATATGTCCCGCGCGCTGGCCAATTGTGCCTGTTCGGTGCGGTCTTCAAAAATCATCAATAGGCCGCCGTCCGGAATGGGCTGCGCAAGCACCCGCAAATGCGTTCCGTCCGGCAGCAGCCAGTTTTCTTCGGTGGGGTCGGAGGATCTAAACCAATCTTCACGCTCCTGACGCCAGGCTGGAAAGTCCCGGACTTCAGGCACTTTTCCGTTTTCGCGCATACGGTCCAGCACACGCGCGAATTCGGGCTTTTCAGACAACCATTGGTCACGGAAGGTAAACAGGCTTTGGAAGGGCAAATTTGCAAAGCTCAACCCATGGCGCGCGTCAAACTGGGCAACGCCGGCGGACATCATGTTCAGCAAATCGCGCTGCGCCTCGGCGATTTCCTTGGCCTCCGACCTTGCATCGATCAAATCCTGAACATCAATCGCTAAACCCGCAACGCCGGATTGGCCCAAGGGAATGTCAAATACGCGCAACTGGCGGCGTTCACCGTTTAACGTGGCGGAAACAACCCGCTCACGCTGAGCGTCCGCAGCAGCGGCTTCCGCGGCCCAATCGGCGGGGCTCTTACCCTTTTCAGGTTCCAGCAGTTCGATTCCCTCTTCAACCACTTGAACGCCGTTGGTTGCGCCAACCGCATCAACATATGCATGGTTGACGAAGTGCAGGCGCATATCGGGGCGTCGATGCCACATCGGAAGCGGCGCGGCTTCGATGAGGCCCGCCAGTGCCGCAAATGCAGTGCGGGCCTCTTCTGATTCCTGCGTCCGCTTCTCAAGCTCTCGCAAACTGTCGGTGGAATCAAAAAACCATAACAAAGCTGCGCCATTGGGATATACCGCAACATCCGCGATATTTCCGACAACCGTCAAACGCCGTTCGGAACCGTTAATGGCCAACGCAAGGACAAAGGATTTTCCTGTACGCTGGGTCTCGCGCACTTTTGCATCAAGTGCCGCCACATCGTCTATGGCAAGGCCAGCGTCATCAAGACCGCCCAAGTCCGAAAACGTTGTCGCTGGCGTTGTCAGGCCAAGCAATCTCGAAAAACGGTCTGGCGCCTCAATTCGCCCATCGCTCTTCACCACGACCGGAAATGCCGGAGCGGTTTCCAGCAGCCTTCGTAGCCGCCACGACTGACCTAAAATTTTGCGCGATTCATTGCGCAGGGACAGCCCAATCCAGATAGCGACTATGGCTCCTACCAGCCAAAGCGCCATTAAAACCCCGATCAGTGCAATTGGCAGGCCGGTGCCTGTCATCGTCATGAAGCCCTTTAATTTACCGAGAACAAGCTAATGCCCAAATGCTTGCGCCGC
>CAZCXQ010000088.1:0-7833 GCA_964502655.1 uncultured Sphingorhabdus sp. | reverse complement strand
CTGAATTATAAAACGCTGCATACCGGAACGCCTGTTACCCGCGGCGTGAAGCATGTGATTACAAAATGGTACCGGCAGAATAACTGGCTTGAACTCAACACGCAAAAGCCGTCCTAATTGCGGAAACGACACGGCAAGAGATTGCAAATATTGTATATCGTCTGCCACAGATTATCCGTCGTCTGTCGAATTTATCTTGTGCCGGGCAAGCGGAGGCCAGACATCCGCTAATACTTGCCCGCAACATATTATTGATGCGTCCAACATAATTTTTGGAGAGACCCATATGAAACATAGCCCACGCATTCTTCTTCTCGTCAGTGCCGCACTATTGGCGCCATTTGGCGCAGCACACGCGCAAACTGCGACAACCGAGGCCAGCGCGACGGAAAGCCAACGGCTTGCCGCTTTGTTCGCTGCGGACGACGAAGCCAGCCTGAAACGCAACCCGCTCAACGCGATGTTCCGCGGCGATATGCGCTATGCGGACCGCTTTGGTGACTACATCTCCGACGCCTATTTCGACAATGAACGCAGCGCAGCGCAGGCCAATCTCGACGCCTTAAAAACAATCGACCGCGCAAAGTTGAATGACACCGACAAAATTGCGTACGACGTGTACAAGCAGAGCCAGATTGACGCGCTGAAGGGCCTGTCCAAAGAAATTATGGACCTGACGGTCGTGCGTCCGCTCAATCACTTTTTCGGCTTCCACACTTTTTATCCGACCTTCGCCAGCGGACAGGGTGCAGCGCCGTTCAAGACGGTTCAGGATTACGAAAACAACCTGAAGCGCCACAAGGAATTCATCGTCCTGATGGACGCATCAATTGGCCGTTTCCGCCAAGGCATGGCGTCCAGCGTGTTCGAAACGAAGATGACGATCAGCAATGTCATCGACCAGCTCAACACACAATTGGCGCAAAAGACCGAAGAGTCGCCTTATTATGGGCCGGTACTGAAATTCCCTGCGGATTTCAGCGATGCTGACAAAGCGCGGCTGACGGCGGAATATCGCGACATCATCGTCAACGGTCTGTACCCCGCCAATGCTCGCCTGCGTGACTTCCTGCGCGATAGCTATTTGCCATTGGCGCGCGAGCAGGTCGGCTTGTCCGCAATGAAGGGCGGCGAAGGCCTGTATCAATATCTGATCGAACAAACGACGACCCTGCCATTGAAGGCCGACGACGTCCACAATCTGGGATTGTCCGAAGTCGCCCGGATTAAATCTGGTATGGAAACCATCAAGAATGAAGTTGGCTTCAAAGGCACCCTGCCCGAATTTTTCGAGCATCTGCGTTCGGATCCGAAATTCAAAATGTCGAGCCGTGATGCGCTGACGCAGGGCTATTACGATATCGGCAAGAAAGTCGACGCAACGATTTCGACGCAGTTCAAATATCTGCCCAAGGCACCGCTTGAGATTAAACCCTACGAAGAATTCCGCGAGAAATATGAAGCGGGCGGCAGCTATCAACAGGGTACCCCTGATGGTTCGCGTCCCGGCACATTTTATTTCAACGCCTATGACCTGCCGAGCCGCACGATCCCTGGCATGACCACGCTTTATTTGCATGAAGGCGCGCCTGGGCACCATTTCCAGATCAGCATCGCGCAGGAAAATGAAAAGCTTCCCGCGTTCATGCGTTTTGGCGGCAACACGGCCTATGTCGAAGGATGGGCACTATATGCCGAAACCCTCGGTTACGATATGGGCTTGTTTAAAGACCCGTATCAACGCTTTGGGACGCTGTCCGACGAAATGTTGCGGGCGATGCGTCTCGTGGTCGACACAGGCATCCACAGCAAGGGTTGGACCCGTGAACAGGCCATCGACTATATGCTCGCCAACAGCGATATGGGCAAAACCGACGCGACGGCAGAGGTCGAACGCTACATCGCCATTCCGTCACAGGCATTGGCCTATAAAATCGGCGCCCTCACCATCCTGCGTCTGAAAGACAAGGCTAAGAAGGAACTTGGCAAGAAATTCGACGTGCGCGAATTCCACAATCAGGTTCTCAACACCGGCGCACTGCCGCTGACCGTGCTTGAGAAAAAGATCGACGCTTGGATCGCCGCGTCGAAGTAAACTGCGCGCTTCCCGGCAGGATGTCTTGTCGGGAAGCGAACAGCTTGATTGGTCCCCTGCCTTGATATAGCGCTTGTCATGAGGGGGAATGCAATCATGCCAAGTTTTACCGCCAGCCTTGCTGGATTTGTTCTGCGCACCACGGGCTATTATCGCCGGATGTTTACAGGCGGGCCGCAGTTTCAACAAAACATCATCAAAGTCCGGGCAGCGCCTGCGCCGCGACCAATCGCGAAAGGCGGCGTTGACGTTCGGCAGAGCGAATTTCAGGGCCGCAATGTCTGGCACATCGCGCCCAAGGATAAAGCGCCCAGCGCGCATATTTTGTTCTGGCACGGCGGCGGCTATGTCTATTCAGCGACGGACATCCATTGGAAATTTTTAAGCCACATGGCATCGCAACATGGTTGGTCGATCACAGCACCACTGTATCCGCTCGCGCCGGAAAGCTCGGCCGAGGCGATTACGGCATGGGCCAGCGCATATTACGCGGCGTATCAAGCCGATATCAACGGCGCGCCGTTCGTCATGGGCGGCGATTCCGCAGGGGGCGGCTTGACTGCGGCATTGGCGCAGATGGCACGTGACGGCGGTCAGACACTGCCCGCCGGCCTGTTGCTCATTTGCCCTTGGCTTGACCTGGACCCGGCACATCCCGACCAGTTGAAAACGGAACCGCGTGACGGGATTTTGACCATCAGCGGGATTGCAGAAGGCGGTAGTTTGTACGCGGGCGACTTGCCCCTTACCGATCCACGGTGCAGCCCAATCTTTGGCAACTGGGATGGCCTGCCCCCCATTTTGGCCTTTGCGGGCGGCGATGACATTTTGGTCACCGATTCCAGAGCGTTAAAGGCCAAGGTGCCATCGGTTGATCTCACCGAACTTGCGGGCATGATGCACGACTGGCCTATTTTCAGTTTCAGCGAGTCCCGCAAGGCACAGGCCGCGATGGCAGGCTTTGCGGCACGGGCTGTGGCGTAACGCATTTGCGTGGTCGGGTTGGCTGCGATATAAACATACCATGAAAGGCGATGCTCCATGCCGGCGGTAAAAGCAGCCAATCCACGCGACGTTTTTGCATCGGATGACTGGCGTGCCATCACGACCTTGTCCCCATGGCGCGGTATCTGGCTCATCATCCATGCGTGGATCATCGTGGCGCTTGCGGCATTTGGTGGTGCTGCCGCGTGGAACTATCACTGGCTGGCCGGGATATTGGTGACGCCGCTGGCGCTGGCCGTGTTGGGCGGGCGGCAATTGGGGTTGTCCATCCTGATGCATGACGGCGCGCATGGTCTGCTGCACCCCAATCGCAAAACCAACAACTGGCTGGGGCAATGGCCGTCGGGCGCTGCAACGGGTAGCGATCTGTTCGCCTATCGCACCTATCATCTGACGCACCACAAATTCACGCAGCAACCCGAAGATCCCGACCTGTCCTTGTCCGCGCCGTTTCCGACCAGCCGCGACAGCCTGCGCCGCAAGTTCATACGCGACCTGACCGGGCAAACGTTCTTCAAACAACGGCGCGCGCAATTTGCGGCGGCGTTGCGCGGTGTGGCCGCGATACTGCGTGGCGAAAACGGCGCGGGTAAGGCCGACACGCATGCAGGCAGGGCGTTCAACATGCAAAACAGAGCGGGAGTCGGCGCGCCAATCGCCAATGTGGAAGGCGCCAAAACGACCGCACGCACCGTGGGCCGGTTCCTGATTGTGCAGGCGATATTGCTCGCGATATCGTTGACGTTATGGGGCTGGACGCCATTTTTGCTTTGGCTGGCCGCGCTCGCGACGACATTTCAATTGTTCCTGCGTATCCGCAACATTGCCGAGCACGCCTGCACCCCGACAGGCAGCGGCGACCCGTTCACACATGCACGCACGACCTATGCCGGTGCCGTGGCGCGCATGACGGTTGCGCCATATTGGGTGAACTATCACAGCGAACATCATCTGTTCATGGGTGTGCCGTGCTACAAATTACGCGACACCCACCGGCTGTTGGGCAATGGCGGCTATTATCCGCGTATGACGATCTCGCCCAATTATCGCGATGTTTTGCGGCAGGCGGTCAACCGGCCTAGAGCCACCCAGACCGCTTGAACCGGATGAACAGGGTGACACAAATGGTCACCATCACCCCGACGATCAGGAAGTATCCATATTTCCACTCAAGCTCAGGCATATGTTCGAAATTCATGCCATAAATGCCCGCAATCGCGGTCGGCACGGCCAATATGGCGGCCCATGCGGCCAATTGGCGGGTAATTGCCCCCTGCCTTTGTTGCTCCAGCAAGCCGCTCGTTTCAATCACGGACGTGAGCGTGTCGCGTAACCCTTCAACGCGGTAGACAATACGGCGCACATGGTCGAGCAAGTCGCGCATATAGGGATAAATGTTCGCATCAATCTGCGGCAGCTCAAGGTTGATAAAGCGACTCGTCAAATCCTCGGTCGGGCCCAATATCCGTTGCAGCCGGAATAGTTCGCGCCGGAGCATGAAGATACGACTGGTTTCGGCGGAGCTTAAGAAGTTGTCGATTGCGCGCTCTTCCATCACGAGCACTTTTTCTTCCATGATGTCGACCAGGTCACCATAGCCGTCGACGATGAAATCAAGGATCGCGTGCAGCACATAATCTGCGCCTTGCTTCAGCAGCCACGGCGTCGCTTCAAGCTGGTCCCGAATGGGGCTGTGCGAACGTTCCGAACCATGGCGCACCGTGATGATGAATTGGCGGCCCATGAAAATGGCTGTGTTGCCATAAACAATTCTGTCGCCCTCCAGCTTGGGCGTGCGGATCACCAGAAACAGATGGTCGCCATAGACTTCGACCTTGGGCAAGTGCTTGGGATCAAGCGCATCTTCCACCGCAAGCGGATGAAGGCCAAAATGGTCCTGAACGCGTTTAAGCGCGCCATCGTCGGGTTCATGCAACCCAATCCAGATGAAATCCTTTGGCTGGGTGATATGCGGAATTGGTTTGCTAAGGTCGATTTCCTGCGCGACCTTGCCATCATGGTAGAGGCGGGCCGCAACCGTGGTCATCAGGCACACGCATCCAAAACGGGCTCTGCTTGCGTGCCGTCGGGTGCGGGGAAGCTTTGTTTGAATAGAAAAGCGTCAGCAGTGGGCCCATATTGAGCCAGCCGAGAAATTTTTTCCAACCCTTCCCTCACCGAAGGAATATGCCCCTTGGGCACCCACCAAAGTGCTTGATAGACGGCCATAGGCTCCAACCATTCGCGCCGCCTTCGCATGATCGCCAGATGGGCAGGGTTGCCGTATACGAAGTCTGCCAATGCCTCTATGCTCGTCCAAACCGACATGTTGACTACAAGGTGCGGATCGTCGGGTACGGCGTCAATGCTTATAGCATCATTGCCGTCGCCAACGAGCCTCCAGACAAAACCGGGCGATGAATCGGCGAGGGCATTGACGCTGTCCAGCGCATCCATGAACCCCGAATTGTCAGGATGGCTTTTGGGCGCTGTGAATCTTGCGACATTTATTTGTGCGATATGAAAAGTGCTCAAGCCAGCGCCTCCGCAATCAACTGCCGGCTGTTCGCAATCCCGTACAGCGCGATGAAGCTGCCCATGCGCGGACCAGCGCTTGAACCCAACAGCGTTTCATACAGCGCCTTGAACCAGTCGCGCAGATTTTCAAAACCGCCCTCTTTGCCGATTTCATACACGATATTTTGTATGTCCTCGGCAGTCGCGTCCGCAGGCAGTTCGGCCAAACGTGCATCGAGCGTTTGCAACGCAGCAACCTCGACACCCTCGGGCTTGCGCTTTTGCAAAGTCGGCGCAACGAAGTCGCGATTATAGGCTAGCGCGATGGGAATAAGCTCCGCCAGTTCTGGCGCATTTTCTGGCGAGACATTGTCGGCATAATTGCCAAGATAGGCCCAGACCTGCTCCTCGGTCGCGCCTGCGCCCATGACGCCCACAAGATTCAGCAACAGACCGAATGTGACCGGCGGCTGCCCGCTTGGCACCTGTCCATTGTGGATATGGTGGACCGGGTTGCCCAGCCGCTTTTCAACGGGTTGGTCATGCCATTGCGCGCGGAACTGGAAATATTCGTCCACCGCTTTCGGCACCACACCCAAATGCAGTTGCTTTGCACTCTTTGGTTCGCGGAAAGCATAAAAGGCGACGCTATTCTCGGTGCCGTATTTCAGCCAATCCTCAAGCGCGAGGCCATTGCCTTTCGACTTCGAAATCTTCTCGCCTTTTTCGTCGAGGAACATTTCATAGATCAGGCTTTCGGGTGGCCGCCCGCCAAGGACACGCGCAATCTTTCCGGATTGCACGCCGCTGTCGGTCAAATCTTTCCCGTACATTTCGTAATCAACGCCAAGGGCAACCCAACGCATGGCCCAATCGACCTTCCACTGAAGCTTCGCCTTACCGCCAAGAATCGACTGCGTGACAAGGTCGCCGCCATCGTCAAAACATATGAGGCCAGCTTCGGCATCTACGACTTCAACCGGCACCTGAAGGACAATGCCGGTCTTTTCGCTAATCGGCAGAATCGGGGAATAAGTCGCGGCGCGTTCTTTGCGCAGTGTCGGCAGCATGATGTCCATGATAGCCTGATAATTGCGCAGCACGTTTTTCAGTGCAGCGTCAAACGCCCCGCTTTCATATTGCGACGATGACGAGATAAATTCATAGTCAAAGCCGAATTGGTCGAGGAAATCGCGCAGCATGGCATTGTTGTGCGCGGCGAAGCTTTCGAACTTTTCGAACGGATCGGGAATACGCGACAGCGGCTTGCCAAGATGTTCGGTCAGCATTGCCTGGTTCGGGACATTGTCCGGAACCTTACGCAGACCGTCCATATCGTCCGAAAATTCGATCAGCCGAGTCGGCGCGTCAGACAGGGTTGCAAAGGCGTTGCGCACCATCGTCGTGCGCAGGACTTCGTTGAACGTGCCGATATGCGGAAGCCCCGATGGGCCATAGCCACATTCAAAGATGATTGCCGCGCCATCCGCCTTGCCGTTTGGATAACGTTTCAACAAACGCCGCGCCTCTTCAAAAGGCCAGGCTTTCGATGCCATTGCTATATCGCGAAGGTCAGTCACGTGTTGCTCTTTCGTTCCAAATACGACTATCAGATGTTATGGACACTCCCCTAGCCTTTCCTGCGCTCCATGCAAGCCATGCCGGCATATGGGTAGGTTCCATCGATGGTCAGGTAACAACCGTCGGGAAAGGCGAAGCGGCTGGCCGTGCGGCGGAAACGCCGATGGTCATGCTGAATGCCCCATTGGTGGCACAGCGGCTGGGTTATCCGGATTTATCGGGCCTCGACCTGCTGGAACTGTTCGCGTTCGTATATCCTGCCCGCTTTGCGGTTCCGACGCCAAAAGGCATGGCGAAGGCTTTGGGCATTACGCCGCCGACGACAGATCAGGAGGTTCCGCAATTTCTGCTGGTCGCTGCGCGCACTTTGCTTGATGTTCTTGATGCGCCAGACTGGGCTGAACGCGAGGGCGCTTGGGACGCAGCGCAAGCGTTGATGCGGCTGCGTTGGCCATGGTCCAACCTGATTTTGGCGCGATTGAAAAAACCCGAAAAGCCCGCACGCTGGCTGTTCAGCCGCCTGCCCGAATGGGAGGAAGCACCGCCCCGCACACCGCCGCGCGTTGTCACCCTTGGTGCCGAAGCGGTGCAGCAAAGGCTGGCCTCGCTTGTCGGCGGGGCCGCCGAAACGCGGC
>CAZCXQ010000087.1:0-7858 GCA_964502655.1 uncultured Sphingorhabdus sp. | reverse complement strand
AACCGGTTACGAAGCTTGGTCGCATCTGTGCCCTGTTTTTGGTTGGCCGTAATGAATACCCCGCGTTGGCCATTATGGCTGACCTTTACGCGCTGTTCGGCCGAACCCATTTTGATGTCTGCAACATCGCCGACCCGCAACAGGGTTCCATCATTGGTACGAACGGGTAAATTGCGAATGCGATCAAGGTCGCGAAACGCGCCCCCTGCTTCGATGTTAAAACGGCGTGCACCGCTGGTGACGGCACCGGCGGGAACATCAGCGCCGGCCAGACGAATTGCGTCGACCACGGCGCTTGCGGGAATGCGTAACTCGGCCAAACGTCCCGAGTTGATGGCGACGGTTATTTCGGGTTGAGGCAGCCCATAAATTTCGGACTGCCGGACTTCTTTGTAACGCCCCAATGCTTCGCTGATATCCCGCGCATATTTTTCCATGCGGTACCAACTGGCCGTCTCGCTGAGCAACGCGATTTGCAGAATGGATGCATTCGTCGTTCGAATTTTCTCGAACTGCAGCTTTTGCAAATCGGCGGGAAGTTGGCTGCGGATGGCCGTTACTTCGCGAACGGTGTCGTTGAAATATTGATCAGGGTCGCCCGACCAGTCGAATTCCGCCCGAATGACGGCGTTGCCATCGCTGCTGGTCGAATTCACGCTTTGAACGTCTTCCAGGCCCTGAACCAGCTCTTCGACTGGCTTGGTAATCGTCTGCTCAATCTCCGCTGCGTCCGCGCCGGGTTGCGCGGCAACGATCGACACGACCGGCATCGAAAAATGCGGATCAACCGCGCGCGGCACCTGTTGGAATGCTGAGAAGCCAAGCGCGCACAGCAGCGTAAAAAGCACTAAGGTTAATTGCCACCGACGAATGGCGATTTCGGCGATATGCATCGGTTAAGGCTGCGTCGCGATAATGCGCACGGGCGACCCCGTTCGCAGTTTTTCCAACCCCGACGTCACAATCTTGTCCCCCGGCTTTATGCCACCGGACACAGTCACGAATGTGTCAGACACACGTTCAATCGCGACATTGCGCGTTTCGACGCGATTGTTTTTTGCGACAATGTATACGAGGCCTTCTCCGGTGCGGACCCCGAACAATGCGCTTGCTGGAATTTGCAATAGGTCACCGCTTTCCATGGCAGGAAGCTTAATATTGGCCGTTCCAATCTGTCCCGAACGCAAGTTTTGGCGCGAAGGCAGCCGGAATTGCACGGTGAACGCGCCCGTTGCCTCATTCGCGCGTCCATCGATTTCCGAAATGGTGGCCGAAACAGGTCCGTCGCCAGCTGACTCAATCATGATGTCCGCCGTCATACCCACGCGCAATTTTGACGCGTCACGATCGACGATGGGTACGCGAAAGACAAAGCCCTCATCGGCTTCACCCAATATGAGCGCTGGTGTACCTGCGGCGATGACTTGTCCTGGTTGGACGTTGCGTTGCAGCACGACCCCGCTTGATGGGGCAAAAAGCTGCGCCGTGCTGCGCGCAAAGCCAGCCTGCCGGACGCGGGCGTCGGCGGCTTTTACTGCAGCATCCGCTGCTTCAAAACGCGCTTTGGTTATCCAGCCATCGGCATATAGCGATCGCACGCGTTCAAACTCTGCGCGCGCGCGGTCTCTTTCGGCGACGGAGACGCTTACGTCCGCGCCAACATTGGTGGTATCCAACGCCGACAATAATGTGCCGCGCTTTACAAAATCACCTTCTTCAAAGCGAACAACGGCGACTTTTCCGGGCGTGGTAAAGCCAAGCGGCGTTTCCCGACGATACCGCACGGTTCCCACCGCGCTAATTTCCCGCTGAAGGTTTTCCTTTTCCACGATGAACACACGCACAACCTGCGCTGTTTCGACCGCAGCCTTTTTACTGTCCGGTGCCTCTCCACAGCCGGCAAGTACAACAATCGGCAAAAGCCCAATCAAAATTCGATTCCAAGTAGGCAATTTGCGCTCCCCTGCACTGCTATACATCACGCGATAGGCCAGAGCGCGCTCGGATGAAATAGCATTTTGATATGCAACTTATTTTCTAGGGTCAGGATCTAGTTCGACAGACGCAACAGAGGCGGTGACCGAAGACCATTTTGCACATCGACCTGCATCATGCCGGCAATTTCCGCCTGCATAAGCGTTTGCCGATTGCGCCAACGCAAATGGCTTCCGTCCGAAAAAATACCAAGGCCGGTTTTGCGGCCAAATCGTTCAATGAAACGCAGCGCTGCCGCCGGATCATATCCCGCATTCTGCATCAACCAAACCGACAGGCGGTCCGCTTCTATTTCTGTTGCGAGTATGTCCTTTTTGGCCCGACCCGTTACCGCCAGCCTATCCCTATGCCGAAGCAAATTATGCGCCATTTCATGCGCAACCACCGCCGCCAGCTCCGCATCATCCGCAGCAGCGAAGGCCATCAGCCCTTGCGTAACGCGCACAGAAACCCCGTCTGCGCCGGCGTCCAACTTCGTCTTGGTATCCACCCAAAATACGGATGAACACACAGCAGAAGGTTGCAGCTTCACGTCTTTCGGCCCAGCTTCAGTCTTCATAGACACAATTGCCGTTCCGGTTTTGGCGAAGGCAGCCTCTAAAAGGGTCTGTATTTTCGCAACCCGCGCCGTTGCGCGCCCATTTTTCACGATGTTAGGGCCAGTCACGTCAATGCCGTCAACCGCCGCAATGCCATCGCCCGCCTGAAGCCCACGCTGCGCGGCCTCGCCACCGGCCACAACCGACGAGATCGCCACTGGCGACCGGAAAATGAATGCGGTCTTGGCGGTCCCCTTATCGGGATATTGGGCTTCGTCATGCAATACCCAGCCGGGGCTTACTGTTTTCCGGTCGCAAAATGGAGCATTTGCTTGGGCAAGCCGATAGCCGATGGTCGCCAACCGAAGATCTTGCTGGGCCAGCGCTTGGTACGCTGCCACATCTGCAGGTGCAGCGGCATCACTTGGGGTTATCCATGCCGCCATCAACATGATGCCTATAGCCCACTTCACCGGATCGATGCCCGTTGCAGCCGGTCGTTAATCGCAACGCCAATCCCTTCATGCGGTATTGGCGCGACGGATATGGATAATGCGGCGCTCGCATCGGCCCTGTGCAGGGCGTCAAATAGATTGGCTGCGGCCTGCGCCAGGTCTCCGGACGCGGACAAATTATCATTGCCCTCCATTGCCCCGAACCCGATGTGCCATTCGCCGGGATCGGGTTGGATCGCGTTTAAGCGCAAAAGCTTCGACGGTGCATAATGGCTGGCCAATTGCCCCGGCGCTTCAATATTGTCGCCGGACGGCTTTAACGGGCTCGTCCCTAAAACCCGCTCAATATCCGCCGCGGTGACGGGCCCCGGTCTCAATATCTGCCAACCGTTGTCACGCACGGCAACAATCGTGGATTCGAGTCCTGCAGAACAAGGCCCCCCATCCAAGATCATCGGAACCGCACCGCCAAGCCCCGCAAGCACATGCTCGGCACGGGTCGGGCTAATACCTCCGCTTTTGTTTGCGGACGGCGCCGCAATGTTTAGGCCGGATTTTTTAAGCAGCGCCTGCATGACGGGATGGGCGGGGCATCGTACTGCAATTGTGGGCAAACCAGCGGTAACGGCGCCCGCTATGTCGGCGTCAGTCCGGCGCGGTAGCGCCAGCGTTAGCGGCCCCGGCCAAAATGCTTGTGCCAATTGATGTGCCATCGGGCTGAATTCAGCCAAATTTTCGGCGGCTGACTGGTCGGCAACATGCACAATCAACGGATTAAAGTCCGGACGCCCCTTTGCCGCGTAAATTTTGGCAACCGCATCGGCATTGCTGGCGTCCGCGGCGAGGCCATATACCGTCTCGGTGGGAATCGCAACGATTTGACCGGAACGCAAAAGCTCCATCGCCGCCGTTAAAGCGGCGTCATCAGCGGGCACGACCCAGCCATTCCCCAAGGTATTTGAGCCAAACATCATTCGCGGCTATAGGCTTTGATCGACCCGATTTAACAGGATTTTTTATCGATCATGGCCTTTTCTGCACCCGTTACTGAGCAAACATTTGTCCTGAAGCATATCGTAGGTATCGAGGCATTGGCACAACATGAACGCTTCGCCGATGCCACCCCCGATATGGTGCAAGCGATTGTGGAAGGCATTGGCGCATTTGCCGAGGGCGAATTTGCCCCGCTCAACCGGATAGGCGACACCGTTGGTGCGCGTTTGAAGGACGGCAAAGTCGTCATGCCCGAAGGTTTTGTCGCGGCCTACAAAGCTTACGTCGCCAATGCCTGGGGTTCGATAAACGCACCGTCGGCGTTCGGCGGCCAGGGTCTGCCATTTTCGATGGCCACCGTAGCGCTGGATTCCTTGGGCGCAGCAAACATGGCATTTGCCCTGTGTCCCATCCTGTCGGTTGGCGCGATCGAAGCCATCAACCACCATGGGTCAGAACGGCAAAAGCAACTGTTCCTGCCCAAACTGTCGACCGGCGAATGGTCCGGCACGATGAACCTGACAGAGCCACAGGCAGGTTCCGATGTCGGCGCGCTGAAATCAACTGCGACACCGCGCGGCGATGGCACCTACCAAATCAAGGGCACCAAAATATATATCAGCTTTGGCGACCATGATATGGCCGAAAACATCGTCCATCTCGTGCTGGCACGCACGCCGGATAGCCCCGCTGGCACCAAGGGTATCTCGCTGTTTCTTGTCCCGAAATATCAGGTCGCAAAGGATGGCAGCATCAGCAAAGCGAATGATATCAAGGTCGTATCAATCGAACATAAGATGGGCATTAATGCATCCCCAACCTGTGTGCTAGCATTTGGCGAAGAGGGTGAATGCATTGGCGAACTGATCGGCCCTGAATTCGGCGGCATGCGGGCGATGTTCACGATGATGAATAACGCGCGGCTAAACGTAGGCTTGCAAGGCGTTCAAATTGCCGAAGCGGCAACGCAAAAAGCCATCTGGTTTGCCCGTGAACGGGTTCAATCGGCCAAAGCAAGCGGACCGTCGCGCGAGTCCGTCGCGATTGTCGAGCATCCCGATGTCCGCCGCATGCTGCTCCGCATGAAAGCAGGCACACAAGCGATCCGGGCCTTGCTCTATGTGGCGTCAGGCTATGTTGACCGCGCCACGCTCGGCGAAGCTGGCGCGCAGGACATGGTTGATCTGCTGACGCCGCTGGCCAAGACCTACGGCACCGACATGGGCAGCGAGATCGCCTCGCTGGGTATTCAGGTGCATGGCGGAATGGGCTTTGTTGAGGAAACCGGCGCAGCCCAGTTTTATCGGGATATCCGTATTGCCGCGATTTATGAAGGGACCAACGGCATTCAGGCCGCCGATCTCGTCGGGCGTAAACTCGCGATGCAAGGCGGTGATGTCATTCGGAACCATCTCGCGGCCATTTCCCAAGACGCCACCAACCAGCCGGGTCTTTCGGCATTGAGTGCAGCCTGCGCCGAAGTGACCGAATATATGTTGAGCGCAAGCGTGGATGACCGCCTCGCGGGCAGTTACGCCTACACCAACATGATGTCCGTCGTGACCGCAGGGTGGTTGATGCTGAAGCAATTGCGGGCGGCACAAACCGAAATTGACGCCGGAGATACGAGCCCGTTCCTGAAGGCCAAAATTGTCGCCTGCCGTTATTATTTGGACGTCATGGTTCCCGAAGCCTTTGCTTTCAAAGGCAGCGCGATGGCCGGTGCCGACTTGCTCTACGCATTGGATGCCGAGGATTTGGCGGCTTGAACGACCACACACTCAAACGCATTGCTGAGGCGCTGGAGCGGCTATCACCCCCGCCTGCGCCACCGACGGACCTATCGTCCCATCCGGCCTATCATTGGAACGGCACGACATTGGCGCCGGTGCATGATTTTAAGCCACTGCCGCTTGACCTTATCGTTGGTATCGACCGGCAAAAAGCCGACCTGATCGAAAACAGCAGGCGGCATGCTTCGGGCGCTGCAGCGCATGATGTCCTGTTGTGGGGTGCACGCGGCATGGGGAAGTCCGCGCTGGTCAAATCGGTGGTCGCGGCGTTGCAAGAAGAAGGCTTCTTCATTGCGCTTGTCGAGGCGGCGGCGAACCAAATCACCAGCATGCCTGCATTATTCGACGAGCTCGCTGCATCAGGCCGCCGATATCTATTGTTCGTGGACGACATCTCTTTCGAGCCCAATGACCAAAGCGCCCGTCTGTTGCGGTCGCTGCTGGAAGGCGGCGTTGAAGCGCGCCCGAACAATGTCCGCTTGTGCGTGACATCCAACCGCCGGAACATCGTCGAAAGAGAAAATGGCGCGGATCCAGATACCGGCGGCCGTGACGCCGTGGACGATAGCCTAGCGCTGGCGGACCGGTTTGGCCTTAAGCTCGGTTTTCAATATCCCGATCAGGACGCCTATCTGAAAATGGTGGGCAGTTACGCGGCGCATTTCGACCTCGATTGGGACGAGGCCGATGCCTTAAGTTTCGCGCAAAGCCGTGGCGGCCGGTCGGGCCGCATAGCATGGCATTACACAGTGGAACTTGCCGGCCGCGCGGGCCGACGGATTTAGGCCCTGACCCTAGCTTTTCGCCCGAACCCGCCAAACAATATTGCCCACATCGTCGCTGACCAAAAGCGAACCGTCCTTTGCGATCACAACCATCGTGGGCCGACCCTGCGCGTTGCCGTCTTTGTCCAGGAACCCAGTCAAAATGTTGACTGGCTTTCCGGCAGGCTCGCCTTTTGGAAAGGGCACGAAGATGACGTCATAACCCGACACAGGCTTGCGGTTCCAAGAGCCGTGGCGGGCAACAAACGCACCATCGGTCAGTCCAGCGCCCAATTTACCATTATAGCCAAAGGCAAGGCCCAAGGGGGCCGTATGCGCACCCAAGGCGTAATCAGGGCGGCGTTCATATTCCCGCTTTTCCGGCTTCGGTGGTGAAACGCGGTGATCGGTATAACCACCCCAATAATGCTGCGGCCAACCATAATCGGCACCAAATTCCACAAGGGCAAGATAATCGGGCACCAGATCCGACCCAAGCATGTCGCGTTCGTTGACAACCGTCCACAGGCGTCCACGGCTATCCCAATCGAGGCCGACGGGGTTGCGCAAACCGATGGCATATGGAATTTTCTTGTCCTTCGCGATGTCATATTCGAACACCATCGCGCGGCCATTTTCGGATTCTATCCCATGTTCAGCAATGTTGCTGTTTGACCCGACCGAAATGTAAATCTTCTTTCCATCGGGCGATGCGGCAAGGTTGCGCGTCCAATGGTTGTTTGGCGCCTTGGCATTCAACTTTGTAAGCTCTTTGCCCTTCGCGGTAATCCGGGTGTCGCCTGTCTTGTATGGAAAGGCCATCAATCCATCGGTGTTCGCAACATATAAAGTATCGCGGATCAGCACCATGCCAAATGGCGAGTTCAACCCCGTCAGGAACGGTGTTTTCAATTCAGCCTTGCCATCTCCGTCGGCGTCACGCAGCAATGTGATACGGTTGGCAGACGGCACGCCAGCGCCAGCCCTGCCCATCAGCCGTTTCATGACAAACCCTTCAATACCACCAACGTCTCGCGGCGGAGAATTTGTTTCAGCGACGAGAACATCACCATTGGGCAGGACATACATGTTGCGGGGATGGTCGAGACTTTCTGCAAAGCGCTCGACAACCAGACCCGGCGCAGCAATTGGCGCTTCGCCTGCTTTCCAGCGGTCAACCTCGGCAACCTTAATGGTCGGGAAAATCTGTTCGCGGCCCTCCGTGATGTTGGGCTTGGGCCCGGTCACCGCATCCAACGGCAATTGCGCGACGTCAGGGCGCATAATGTACCACACGGCAGCAAGCGCCAACGCGATGA
>CAZCXQ010000086.1:0-7909 GCA_964502655.1 uncultured Sphingorhabdus sp. | reverse complement strand
GCAATTTTGACGATGCTGAGACGCTTGAAATTGCATTGTTGGAAAATATCCAGCGTCAGGATCTGAATCCGATAGAAGAAGCCGAAGCGTATAAAAAGCTGACCGATGTGTTCGGGCATAGTGCGGCGGAGTTGGCGGAGCTGGTGCACAAGTCGCGCAGCCATGTTGCGAATATGATGCGCCTGCTTGATTTGCCGATGCCGTTGCGCGATCTGGTCATCGAAGAGAAGTTGAGCATGGGGCACGCACGCGCTTTGTTGGGCAGCGCGAATGCGGTGCCATTGGCGATGCTGGTCATCAAGAATGGCCTGTCTGTCCGCGCTACGGAAGCGCTTGTGCAAAAAGAACGCGCGCCAACCGCCCAAAAAGGCAAAAGCACGGGCCCAAGTGACAATGCGGATATTCGGGCAGTCGAATCCCATTTGGGTGATCTGCTAGGACTGAGCGTTCGAATTGTTCAGAAAAATGCCACAGGCGCGGGATCGGTGACATTTGAATATGGCAGTCTCGATCAGCTCGACATGCTGTGTCAGCGCCTGACGGGCGAAAAATTCTGATATATTCCAGTCGCCTATCTGGCTCTTAATATCTGCGGCTGCTGATCGGAGCCCGTATTTTTGTCGGAAACAATATGGTTTCGGCCCTGCTAATGATAAAATTTAAGCGGCGTCCGAAGGCTTTCGTTAACCATGATGCAAAGCAAAAACTTATGATTCGATGTGCATAGGGGACGATGAATGCAGTGTGGCATTCCGAATCTGCTAAGTCACAAAGGACCTGAATATGTTGAACAAGACGAAATTCGCCCTCTTGGGTGTTGTCGCGGCCGCTGCGATGGCTTCCACTAGCGCGCAGGCGGCTACGCAAACTGCTTCGGCTGAAGTCGATATTGTCCCTGCCGTAACCCTGGCTCAAAACAATGCTCTCGATCTTGGCATTGTTGCCACAAGCGGAACCGCTGGAACAGTTACGCTGCCAACCAGCTCCGACACCCGCGTGTGCTCGACCGGCGTTTCCTGCGTTGGTACAGCACTACGTGGCCGTTTCACTGTAGGCGGTGCAGCATCGGGTTATGTTGTTGCGATCAACGTGCCAACGTCCACAACTTTGACATCGGGCGGCAACAACATGGTGCTGACGCTCACGCCATCGATGACATCGTTCACCTCCACCGGCGCGCCACAAATTTTCTTCGTTGGCGGCTCCATTCCCGTTGCTGCGAACCAAGCTGCCGGCACGTACACAGGCACATATAACGTATCTGCTGATTATCAGTAAGACGCCTGCGTCTTCGGACGTAATCATCTCGCATCCGACCCCCGATGGCCACGCTGTCGGGGGTTTTTTGTGCCTGCCACACAACGTCGTTAGCGGGATGGTAACCATATTGAGCCACATTGGCAGGCAGAACAGCACGGCGGATTGAACCCCGCGTGCATCAACGTGGATGAAATTTATGTTTCAATTGCTTGGAAAAGCGTGGCGGCTAACTGCGCTACAGAGTGTGACGTTAGCGCTCCTTATCCCCATTTCTTTTACCGTGGCTTCAACATCTGCGCATGCCGCGGGGGATTTGCTCATTGCACCGACGCGGGTGGTCCTTGACGGTCGTCGTGGGACCGAGGTCATATTGAACAATATTGGCGATGAAGAGGCGACCTATCGGATCACCCTCGAACTGCGTCGTATGAATGCGCAGGGGCGGCTTGAAGATGTCGATTTAGAAAAGGCGACGGACCAAGAAAAGTCTGCTTTGGATGCCATTCGATTTGCACCACGACGCGTAACGCTTCCACCGAACCAGCCGCAATCTATTCGGGTCGGTCTTCAGCCAAATGACGGGCTGGCCGACGGTGAATATCGGGCACATATGCTGTTCCGCGCTATTCCAAAAGCCACGCCAGTGGATGCCGCCGACGCCCCGACTGAGGGTTTAAAGATTCAGATTATTCCTATTTACGGGATCAGCATCCCGGTCATTGTGCGCAAAGGCAATGTCTATGCGACGGCTGCATTGGCAAATGTCCGCATTGGAAAGGACAATGAAGGAGCAACGCTCGAATTCGACATGAACCGGTCGGGCAACCGGTCATTGTTCGGCGAAATTCACGTGACGAAGCCAGGCATTTCCGAACCGTTGCATGTGAGCAAGGGCATCGCGATTTACCCCGAGATTAGCCAGCGTGTTGTGTCAATTCCGCTTTCGCCCGAACTGGCCGCCAAGGTACGCGGCGACATCGTCATATCCTATTATGAAGCGCCAGAAGCGGGTGGCGGCCTCATCAACCAGGTACGCGCATTTATTCCCTGACCGGCTGGTCACCTAAAAATCTATGCGTCGCATCTTTCATCTTGCCGCAAAGGCGCTCACGGCAATCGCCGTTGCAACCGGGGTTCTCGTGGCCCCGGTTGCGCCTGCGTTAGCCGCGGGCTGGCAAGCCAATGAAGATGATGCGCTGCTGTTTGATGTCCGCGTTGGCCAATGGCGCGTCGGTGACGGCGTGCGTGGATATCAGACCGATACCGGCGTTTGCATTGACTTGGCCGATACCATCATGGCGTTCGACCTTCCCGTGCGCCTGGACAAAAAGTCGCGCCGCGCAACTGGATGGCTATTCGAGGAAAGCCGTACCTTCACGCTCGACCGCGATGCCAACATCGTACAAATCGTGAACAAGGTGCAAAATCTGAAACCCACTGATGTCCGCGATGTCCCCGAAGGCTGGTGTGTTGACGTTGATGTTATGGCAAAATGGCTTGATGTGAATATCAAGGCTGACCAGTCCAGCGCGATCATTCTTGTAAGCGCGGATCGCAAATTGCCATTCGAACTTGCTGAAGAACGCAAGGCACGGGCCGGAAAAGTTAAGGCTCCGAAGGATTTCGACCTCAGCAGTCTGCCGCAAGCGCGTGCACCCTATAAATTCTTCCGTACGCCCTCAATAGACGTCGTGGCGTCTGTCAGCGCTGCCCGTGACAAAAGATCGGGGAACCGCATTGACGCGCGATATGAAGTTTATGCGAGTGGCGAATTTGCGGGCGCGACGTTCGATGCTCGCTTGTCCTCAAACGACCGCGGCATACCTGAAAACTTGCGCCTCCGTGCTTATCGGACGGATCCTGATGCCACCCTATTGGGACCGTTGGGTGCGACGAATTTTGCGCTTGGTGATGTCGGGACCAATGCAACAGCGCTGGGCATCCAAAGCACAGCAGGGCGTGGCGCTTTCGTCACCAACCGGCCACTTAACCGGCCTGCCAGTTTTGACAGAACGGTGTTTCGTGGGGAATTGCCCGATGGTTGGGAAGCCGAGCTATACCGTAACGATCAGCTGATTGGATATGTCCAAAGCCGCGGCGATGGGCGCTTTGAATTTCTTGATGTGCAATTGTCCTATGGCCAGAACCGCTTCGAAGTTGTCCTTTATGGGCCGCAGGGGCAGGTGCGCCGCGAAACAAAAATGATCCCGGTGGGGCCCGACTCCATTCCGCCGCGTGAAACCTATTATTGGGCCGCCGTGCAGGACGCAGGACGTGATCTCATCGACTTTGGCAATGTTGAACCCAGCGACTTTTTGGGCTGGCGCGGCGGCTTCGGACTTGAGCGCGGGCTCGACCCCAAGACGTCAGTGGCGGCTTCGCTGTTTACATCCGAACTGCGCGGGCAGCGCCAACATTATCTCGAAGCATCGGTCCGCCGTGCGGTTGGACCCACGCTGATTGAAGTTGCTGGCGCGGCAAATCTTATTGGTGGCTATGCACTTCGCGGCCAAGCATTGGCGCAGGTTGGACAGGCGCTCATTGCCGGTGAAAGCACCTGGCTGTTTGGAAATTATCAAAGCGAGCGCTATGATCGTGACGTCCGGCGTTTCAACAGCCTATCGCTTGATCATGCGGTCAAGTTGGGGCGGCAATATATGCCGCTGCGCGGCGAAATCCGTTATATTGAGCGTGCGGATGGCGGCAACCGAATGGAAACCGCATCAAGAATATCACTTAATATCAATAGATTAACTGCAAGCGCTGAACTTGAATGGACGCAGGAAAGCGGCCGACGCGGCGGCATGCCAACATCGCGGCTGGACTCAGCGCTTCGGCTATCGGGGCGGATCGGCGGCTTGCGTCTGCGAGGTGAAGCGACATTCGCGCTTTCAGATGACGCTGGCTTCAGGGAATCCAAAATCACCGGCGAGTGGCGCGCTGGCGAATATGCGGACTGGAAAGTGGAAGCGGGCTATTCGACAAGCGATTCACGCGCGCGCATGTCGTTGGGGCATAGTCGTCGCTTCAAATATTTTGGCGTTACCGGACAAGTAGAAGCGGGCAGTGATGGATCCGTCGCCGCGGGACTAAGCCTCGCGTTCAGCCTTGGGCCAAATCCACATAATCACAGTATCCGCGTTGCGGCCGAAAAGCTCGCATCATCGGGACAGGCATTTGCGGTCGTTTTTCAGGATGATAATGCGGATGGTATACGTCAGCCGGGCGAAGCATTGCAAAAGGGCGTTGAACTTACGGCGGGTTCAACGGGCCGGGGGCCGCCAACCGATAAGGACGGCCGCACGATCATCGATGGCCTTCAACCTTATGAGCAGATCCTGATTGGTATTGACGCATCAAGTTTGCCCGATCCTTTCATTCAGCCGGCAAATAGCGGAATAGTGGTAACGCCGCGGCCAGGTATTCCAACGATGATTGAACTGCCGCTTGTTTCGGCAGGCGAAATATCCGGAACTTTGCAGCGCGAGGGCGGCAAGCCGCTGAGCGGTGTTGATCTTGAGCTCGTCGATAAAAACGGCCGTGTCGTGAAGTCCACGCGCAGCGAGTTTGATGGCTTTTTCCTTTTTGAGTTCGTTCCGTACGGGAATTATAAGCTCAGAGTTGCGCCGCTGTCCGCAAACATCCTTGGCGTGGATACAGAATTGTCGGGCATCGCTGCATTGGGGAAATTGAACGGCACCGTGGATATGGGGATAGTTGTGGCGCGCGCCGTTCCGCGACTTGCGACTATGCCGAACAAGGGGACCGCGAACCCACAGGCCCCCTAGCTCCGGCAAGCGCATCCAACACGCGTCTACGGTGCGTAGCTGTTGTGGTGCGCGTCACATTGGCATAGTGTCCGGCGTGATCAATCACAGGGCGAACGGCCAATGGCGGAAAATCTGGTACAACGGCACAAAGCCACCACGCGGATTTGGCATTGGCTGAACGCAATTGCGCTTACGGTTTTGCTGATGAGTGGCCTGATGATTTTCAACGCGCATCCGCGTTTATATTGGGGCGAATATGGCTCGCGTGAAGACCGCGCATGGTTGGAAATTGACGACACAAGAACAACCGGATTTGTGAAAATCGGTTCAACCACGCTTGAGACAACGGGCGTGCTAGGATTGTCTTTAGGCGCTGACGATAAAGTCCGCCGCGTGGCCTTCCCCGGCTGGGCGACGATACCCACGGGATATAATCTCGGTGCAGCACGGCGTTGGCATTTTGCCTTTGCATGGCTGTTCGCGCTTGGGTTGACGGGGTTCATGGTGGTGTCGTTGTTGAACGGACACATCCGCCAGCATTTGCATATCCGCAAGGCAGAATGGACCGTGGGAAATATATGGCGCGATATTAAAAACCATGCCCGATTGCGTTTTGATGCGCACAATGCGGGGACATATAATATCCTGCAAAAGTTCAGTTATGTCGGCGTGATTTTCATATTGTTGCCGCTGATGATTTTCACGGGCCTTGCCATGTCACCGGCTATGAACGCGGCTCTGCCATGGCTGCATGATATATTTGCCGGTCGCCAATCGGCGCGTTCGATCCACTTTATTTGCGCGGCGCTTTTGTCCATTTTTGTGCTGGTGCATCTGGTCATGGTTTTTCTGTCCGGACCAATTAACGGCATCCGTTCAATGGTTACCGGCAACGTTCGGCAAGCACCCCAACGTGATAGCACGGGAGTGGAATCATGAAGAATGACCGCGACATCATTGGGCGGCGTGCACTTTTGCGCGGCGCAACTTTGGGCGGCAGCGCGCTGATCTTAAGCGGTTGCGATGCGTTGAATGAAAGCGATATGTTTCGATCGGCGCTGCGCACAGCTGAAACGCTGAACCAAGTGGCGCACAGAAGCCTGATGGACAGGGCGGCGCTTGCGCCGGAATTCCCTGCATCCGACATTTCGCCAGTCTTCAAAACCAACGGCTCACTGACAGGCACCTCGGACGAGTATCTGGCGCATGTTGGCAATAAGTTTGCCGACTGGACGCTGCGCATTGATGGCATGGTGGCCAATCCGATGAATGTCAGTCTCGAAACGCTGCGGGCAATGCCGTCGCGCACCCAAATAACACGGCATGACTGTGTTGAGGGCTGGAGCGCGATTGCAAAATGGCAGGGTACGCCGCTGCGGCTGTTGTTACAGCAAGCGGGTTTGTCGGCGCGCGCCAAATATATCGTGTTTCATTGTGCGGACAGTTACGGCGCGCAGCCTTATTATGAATCCATCGATTTGATCGATGCATTTCACCCGCAAACAATATTGGCGTGGGGCATGAATGGCGAAATGCTGCCGGTGAAATATGGTGCACCTGTGCGCCTGCGTGTCGAACGGCAGCTGGGGTATAAGCAGGCCAAATATGTCATGCGTATCGAAGCCACCGATGATCTGACAAAATTCCATGGTGGAAAAGGTGGATATTGGGAAGATGTGGGCGACTATGAGTGGTATGCCGGAATCTAGGCTTGCGTGTCCGCGCGGTTAATGGAAAAGCCGTTTCCAGTCATAGGGAGACCCGATTACCATGAAGACGCGCGCAGCAGTTGCCTTTGAAGCGAAGAAGCCACTTGAGATTGTCGAGCTTGACCTTGAAGGTCCCAAGGCGGGTGAAGTTTTGGTGGAGATCATGGCGACCGGCATTTGCCATACCGATGCCTACACGCTCGATGGCTTTGACAGCGAGGGGATCTTCCCAAGCGTGCTTGGCCATGAAGGCGCAGGGATCGTGCGCGAAGTCGGCGCAGGCGTGACCAGCGTAAAGCCTGGCGATCATGTTATTCCATTATACACACCGGAATGCCGCCAGTGCAAAAGCTGCCTGTCGGGTAAGACCAACCTGTGCACCGCCATTCGTGCGACACAGGGCAAGGGGTTGATGCCCGATGGCACAACGCGCTTCAGCTATAAGGGCCAACCGATTTTCCATTATATGGGCTGTTCGACATTTTCGAACTTCACCGTGCTTCCGGAAATCGCGGTTGCCAAAATCCGTGAAGACGCACCGTTCCAGTCAAGCTGCTATATCGGTTGCGGCGTCACCACAGGCGTTGGCGCCGTGGTCAACACAGCCAAGGTGCAAGTGGGCGACAATGTCGTTGTCTTTGGCCTTGGCGGCATTGGACTGAACGTCATTCAGGGCGCACGGTTGGCTGGCGCTGGGATGATTATCGGCGTTGATATTAATCCTGACCGCGAAGAATGGGGCCGCAAGTTTGGCATGACCGCGTTCCTGAACTCCAGAGGCATGAGTCGTGAAGATGTTGTCGCCAAGATCGTCGAGATGACCGACGGTGGCGCGGATTACACCTTTGATGCCACCGGCAACACCGAAGTGATGCGCACCGCGCTTGAGGCATGCCATCGGGGTTGGGGCACGAGCATCATCATTGGTGTGGCCGAAGCGGGCAAGGAGATTGCCACCCGCCCATTCCAACTGGTGACCGGCCGCAACTGGCGCGGCACCGCCTTTGGTGGGGCCAAGGGCCGCACCGACGTTCCAAAGATCGTCGACATGTATATGACCGGCAAGATCGCAATCGACCCGATGATTACGCACGTCATGGGGCTTGAAGAGATCAACAAGGCATTTGAATTGATGCACGCGGGGAAAAGCATCCGCAGCGTCGTGGTGTT